>NZ_JBAMMY010000326.1:0-4208 GCF_051233685.1 Desulfobacterium sp. N47 | reverse complement strand
GGGATATGATTCGGATCATGATTTTCAGAATAGAAAACGTTTTATTATCGGTGATCAAGGAACGAGAGACATAACTGATACAACATGCAAGTTGAAATTCGGCTACGATCTTGACAGTAATACCCAATTAAATTTTCAGTGAAGCGTGATTTGTGAAGAGGTTCATAACATTTTTTACGCTACACGTTTCACGGGTCACGCTTTTTGCGTCAAACGTTACGGGTGTTTACGGATTAAATTATTTGGAGGAATGCCTTTCAGATCGGGATCGGACAATGAAATATGTCAAAACACAGGCAGCAATGGTTGCAACTATAAAAAATATTGTTAATTCAATCATCTGATTTCTCCTTTGTCTATGATAATGGCCAGGAAAAACATGGCGACTGAAAAGACCAGTCCACTCAGAAATACGTGCCATGGAATTGTTACTGTAGAAACAAATTTGCCAATAACCATAGCCCCGAAAGATAGGGTTCCAAGGTTTATAAAGATTCTACAAATATTTTCCAGTTGTTTTGGTGTCAATTCCATTTATTTAACAATAGCGTGGAATAAGAAAGGAGTCAATACAATTTTTAACCGTGAAGAGTGATTCGTGAAGAGGTTTATAACATTTTTTACGTTGCACATAAAAAAAGAGGAGGTGATCAAGATGAAGAGCTATCCTTGAATTAGTGCAAAATATCGCGGTCGTTCAGCAATAAAAACCCTTCCAGTTTCTTGATCCAGTCCTGCATGGTCATGGCGATGCGTCGCTCACTATGGGCGGGCTTGCCTGCCCACAGAAGGGCTGACAAAGAAGACAGGGTGGAAGAACCCCTGAAGTCCAGCCGACCCAACCAGAAAGGAGGCCTGATTGAACTGGTAAAATATATATTACCGCCGAACCTCCTGGATGTAAATCGTTTTTAGCAATTACCGCCCTGCCCTCCCCCTTGTCGAAGATCCCGTCTTTAGCGGGGAAAGGGGAGGCTGGGGGGGGTGAAAAGGAGGTTCAAGATGAGAAAGATTTTTAAGACAGCGATGATGTTAGTTGTTTTGCTTTCATTCCTGGCCTTGCCTGGTATCTGTTTGGCTGAGGAATATGCTGCCGAGGAGGAAGTTAAGAAGGAAGAAATGAAAAAGAAGGAGGAATCTGAAAAGGGCAAGAAAAAAGAAGAGATAAAGAAAGAAGAGGCTAAAAAAGAGGAAAAGACAAAAGAAGAAAAGAAAGCGTTCGAATTGGAAGAGATGGTGGTAACGGCACCTGAGGTACAAGGGGCTCCGGGAAGGACTGTTTTGATAACAAAAGAGGAGATAGACCTAAAGAACACCCAGAATGCCATTAAGATATTAGAGCATATACCCGGAGTGTATTTGAGACCGGACAAAAGGACCGGCGGTCAGATTAACATCAGGGGTGTTGCCGAGACCAAAACGGTCATACTGCTTGACGATTCCATACTGAATGACTCTTTTCATCAGAAGGTATTCTGGAATATAATTCCCATTGAAGCAATTGAGCGGGTTGAGGTTATACCAGGTCCATTCTCTGCTCTTTACGGTGGAAGGGGCGGCATCGGCGGAACCGTAAAGTTCATAACCAAGATGCCTGAAAAAGAGGAATTTTTTGTAAAAGGTGTTTATGGGAGCGATAATACAAGGCGTGGTACGGCAAGCTATGGAAACAAGTTACATGATAAGGTGTCCTTTTACCTTTGTTATGATTATATGGAGACGGATGGATATGTGACAGACTATATAACAAAATCCGCAAAGGATGGGGCCGGCGATATACCCGTTACAGGATGGAAAAAGACTACCGACAGTCAGGGAAACCCTATGTATCTTATCGGCGACAAGGGTGACACTGAGACATGGGAATGGAGTTTCCTATCTAAGTTAAAGTTTGATTTTTCTGACACATCGAGTATGACCCTTACATTTAGTCCTAGCCAATGGAATTATGGAGGGGGGGCGGCAGGTCTTGATGACCCTAATAGTTACCTGAGACATGCTAGTACCGGTGAGCCTGTAAACTCGGGCAATATCACCTTTAATGATGATGGCGAACAAAAGAATATAGATCTTGGGACCGCTACCTTCTTGGGAGGCAAAAGCGAGAGAAGCAAACGCTATCGCTATACCCTTGCTTATGAAACGGAATTTACGCCAGATTTTAATCTGAGAGCCACTGTTGAGTATGTTGATGAAAAGAAAAGAGGTATTGATATAGCCCCTCTTGCGGGCGCCACATCCTCTGGTGGACCTGGCAAACTAACGAGATTTCCGTTCGATCGTTGGCAGGGGAGGATAGAGTCGAAGGTCCTTAACATCTTTGGTTTTAACAATCTAACCCTTGGCGCTGATTATATGACAGAAGAGGGCGGGAGAAGAAATTATAACGAAATGACCAATTGGAGGGATGAGAGTACTAAAGGGGAGATGTCCAGTAAAAGTGATGGTACTAACAGTGTATACTCTCTCTTTGTCCAGGATGAGATGATTTTGATGGAGGACCGCCTTACCCTTTATCTTGGAGGAAGGCTTGACTCGTGGAAAATCTCTGACCTTATGGATTGGACTACGGTCGGCGATATTGGAACCCACACATATAAGGATAGGGATGAAACCTATTTCAGCCCCAAGGGTTCTGTTAAGTACAGGGCATTTGAATCAACCACCTTGAGGCTTTCTCTTGCAAAGGCCTTTACCGCTCCGAGGCTGCACGATACTCTTGGAGGGGCCTCTTCGGCTAATTATATGCTGCTTGCAAGCCCTTATCTGAAGCCGGAGAAGGCCACATGTTGGGAGGCAGGAGTTGATCAAACGATTTTCGATAAAACACTTGTAATGGCCACATACTTTGAAAACTACTTGCGTGATTTTCAGTATAGGGAATACTGGACTGAATCAGGTATTCGATATGGTGTATCTAAGAGTGGGGGCAAGGCAAGGATACGAGGTTTTGAACTGGGAATCAAGCATCAGATAACCTCATTTATCAGCGCCTATGCCAATATGACCTATCAGGACACAGAGGTTACCGAAGATAAACAGAATCCCGAAAAAGAGGGCAAACGGATGACAAACGTGCCTCAAGAGATGTATAATTTCGGCCTTTTGTGCGAAAATTATGCAGGTTTTAAGGGCTCTGTTACAGGTCGTTATGTGGGCAAGGTTTATGGTGATTCTTTAAACCGGGATAGAAAAAATCACGTCTACGGCTCCTATGACCCCTATTTTACGATGGATGCAAAGGTTGGTTACGAAATCAGAAAGGGCATTGAAGTCTCCTTTGCCGTGGATAACCTCCTTGACAAAGACTACTACCAGGGCTGGAGGGCCCCTGGCAGAGAATTCTTTGGAGAGGTTGTTTACAAATTCTAGACTGTATAAAGTGAATCAACTTTATGCAGGTTCAACCGAGGATGCGGATAAAAACCTATTTTATTTGGAAAGGGAGGTAAATATAATGAATACTTTTGGTAAAAAGATGCTGGTATTTGACACTAAGCTCATGTATAAATTCCTTAAAAACTGGAAAGCTTCTCTGGGTGTCGATAACATTACTGATGAACTTTACCACATGGGCCACCCCTATCCGAGAAGAACCTTTTTTGCCATGCTCGAGGCCAGTTTTTAATAATAGTCTGGCCGGGGTGATGTATTGGTTCTCAGTTGTTAAAAAGTCCGTTTCAGGGGAGGAGGTGATGCAATTTGGATGTTGAATAAGGCGTGAAGTGTCAGCTTTAAGTTGTTAAAAAGTCAGTATTGTATGTGGATAGAAAAATTTAAAATTTATGGAGGTGTAGAAGATGAGACACATTTTAATTACCGCAATTGCGCTAAGTTTTATGATGTTTTCAAATGCCTTTGCCCATCATGTATGGATGGAAAAGAGGAATGGAGATATCGGTATCTTGTATGGCCATGGGATCAACAAGCTTGACCCTTATGACCCGGAAAAGATAAAGGATGTGAAAGGATTTGATAGCAAGGGGAAGGCTGTAGAGGTTGTGATTGTAAAACAAAAAGAGAGCGCCCTAATATCCCCAAAAGGGGAGGCCGCAACCATTAGTATATTCCATGCTTATCCGGTTGGCACATACGCGCCGCCCCTCCCTCTGCTTGGAGCCGGATGCTCACGTTCGGAGCAGTGCGAATGACGGTGCGTTGTCTGCCTGTCAATCCGAATCAAAATCCCACAGTTCTTCCGCGTTCGG
>NZ_JBAMMY010000325.1:0-1815 GCF_051233685.1 Desulfobacterium sp. N47 | reverse complement strand
GCCTGTATCAATAAAAAGGATTCGTCAGCTTAGAAACAATATCCAGAATGAATTGCGTGCCTGTGGAAAAAATACACAGTCTGATAATCGAATTGTCAAAGAACAAACTTTATATGCAAAAACCTAACCGGACACTACTGTATATAAGTAATTTATCGAAAATGTTCCTTTTTAATAATAATTAGCCGGAGTAAATCTTTTTCTACTATGACTGCACTGAATTATCTGGAATTTATTTGTTTGGGGGTAGCAGTGGGTTGCTATGGGACTTTAATCGGAGCGGGCGGTGGCTTTGTTTTAATGCCGGTTCTGCTCTTGCTTTATCCAAACCAAAATGCAAACCTGCTTACGAGCATTTCGCTTGCCATAGTTTTCTTTAATGCACTATCAGGTACGGAAGCATATTCATTGATGAAACGCATTGACTATCGTTCCGGATTGATGTTTTCACTTGCAACTATACCGGGAGCCGTGCTTGGAGCCTTGAACACGGCATATGTGCCCCGCCGCCTGTTTGATTTTATTTTTGCCATATTGTTGCTGGTCGGCGCGGTCTTTTTAGCATTACGGCCACGCGAGGTTGAAAACAACCGGATATCCATAAGCAAAGGCCGTAACAGGTCGATGCGCATTTTGGTTGATTCACACGGGAAAAAGTACGAGTATAATTTTAATTGGCCCCTTGGCATGATGATCAGCGTTATTGTCGGGTATGTTTCAAGTTTTTTGGGTATCGGCGGCGGCATTATTCATGTTCCGGCGCTATGCTATCTTTTGAATTTTCCCATTCACATTGCTACCGCTACTTCACACTTTGTACTTGCCATCATGGCTCTGACCGGCACTATTGTTCACATTATAACCGGGGCGTTCACCCAGGGTGTACATCAAATCATTGCTTTGGCCATAGGGGTGGTAATCGGTGCACAAATCGGAGCGCGTCTATCCGAGAAGGTGCAGGGAAGCTGGATTATTCGAAGCCTGGCAATGGCTTTGGGAGTTGTAGGGTTACGGATTTTATTCGTTGCGTGGTAAGAGTTTGGCCAAAATACCAGTATATTAGGCAGATATTTAAAAAACGGCATTGCAAAGCAAGTGACCTCATGAAAGAAAAATATACCGAAGATCGGGATAATCTTATTATTGATGAGATTCTTGTCTTTCTACAGGAAAAAAGGATAGCTCTTGCGATGGTACGAATTGGAATTACTATTATTTTTGAATTATATAACTATGAGCGACCACATCAAATAAGTCTTTTATTTATTTTTATTGAAAAAAACCATATATAATCATAGATAGTATTATATTGAAAAACATATCATTCAAATGACGGTTGGTTTGTGCCGATATGTTTCTGCTGATATTCGCCCTCAACTTAAGTCCGCGAAAAATAAGGAGGCCAGGAAATGCCGCTCGAATCCAAGAGCAGTAACACTTCACCCACCAATCCGGGTCGTCTCGGTGAAGAACTTGTCAGTTCCAAACTTATCACAAAAAAACAACTTGAAAAAGCTCTTGTCAGAAGGACTCAGGTCGACATGCCCATCGGATCACTACTTATTAAAATGGGCTTTGTATCTGCCGATGATGTGCTGGACTTTCTGTCGAAAAAATTCAGTGTGCCCCACATTAATTTATTCAGCATCAATATTCCTTATGAAACCATAAAAAATGGGTCTTCGCACATTTGTGTGGGTGACCCCTATATATAGCGGTCATGCAGTGATGACCTGGAATGCACTTGGTTTCCTTTTTGGGTAGAGATCAAACCCCCCACAGTGGAAGTAGATAGCGGTCCTATAGTGATCTCGG
>NZ_JBAMMY010000324.1:0-29047 GCF_051233685.1 Desulfobacterium sp. N47 | reverse complement strand
TAAGATAATTGCCAATGCAAAATCAGTTTTTGCAGGCCCGCATAGAGGCGTATCGAAAAAGCATCTCCAGAGCTATCTTTCAGAGGTATGCTATCGTTTCAATCGTAGGTTTTGGAATAAGGAAGTGTTCCATCGCTTATTGTTTGCTTGCGCTACAACGACCACTATAACGAGGGATGAGCTGATGTCAAAAAAGCGGGTCAGCTAAGTCAATAGGCAATTTCTTTTTTATAAAATACCCCTTATATTCATGTGTTGCAACCTATTTTCAAAATCCAAAGTAAAATTTAAAAAATTGTAAAGAAACCCTACGTTTTCCCGATATGAAATACCTGCAAATCATGGGTAATATGATAAATAAATATTAATAATAGATAGTTAAATATACTGAACGTAAATTCAAAAATTGTAAATAAATCCGACAGATAAAAAGGGAAAAAAGGATGACAGGAAAATATTTTACCGTCTTTTCCATCGATGCGGCAGCGATGATCTCGGGGATGGTCTTAAATTTTCAAAAACCTTCCACTTGCCGGCTTCCTTTCTTAATATGTACACCTGATGATTAGTTTCCCTGTAGGGATATGTATGAACTCCAATAAAAAGAATTATTGCCAAAATCGAACAATTATGATGAACTTGTAAAAAGTTCATATAGTTTGCCAGGTATGGGTTACAGACAAAAATAAATAATTATGCGCAGTATTATAAATGATTCAGGCAACAGTTTTATGCAAAAAGTAAAAAAAACCGTTGCCGAATACAATATGATTCAAAACAAGGATTGCATACTGGTCGGGGTTTCCGGTGGAGCCGATTCCGTCACGCTGATTCATGTTTTATATGAAATCGCTCCGATATTTTCATTGAAGCTTGGGATAGCCCACCTTAATCATTCTTTACGCAAAAATGAATCGGATGATGATGCCGGTTTTGTAAATGCTTTATCAAAAAAACTTAATCTGCCGTGCTTTATTGAAAAAAAAGATGTAACCAAATATAAGACAGAAAACAAACTTTCGGTTGAAGAGGCCGGGAGGAGAATGCGTTATGCCTTTTTTGAAGATATTGCCATTAAGGAGGGATTCAACAAAATTGCTTTGGGGCATACGGCAAATGATAATGCAGAACTTGTATTGATGTATTTATTACGCGGAAGCGGCCCTTTGGGTATTTCTGGCATACCTCCTCTAAGAGGCGGCCTGAAAAACAATTTATTGATTATCAGGCCTCTTATCAAAACACTGAGGCCGGAAATCGAAGGTTATATTTCCTGTAAAGGGCTTTCACATATTATTGATAAATCCAACATGGATGAAAAATATTTACGAAATAAAATCCGTCACAACCTGATCCCTCATTTGAATAAAAACTATAATTCCAAAATAGTTGAAACTTTAAACAGACTTGCTTCAATAGTGCGGTCTGAAAACGAATGGATGGAAGAAGAGCTTGCTGCCGATATAAAAAAAACAATCATAAAGGAAGAACCGGACAAAATAGTTTGTTCCGTTTCAGAAATTAAGGCTCTTCATCCTGCTGCCAGAAACAGAATAAGCAGAATCGCCATCTTAAAAGTCAAAGGGGATCTGAGGCGCATCAGTCTTTCACATATTGAACTTATGTCAGCCCAGCTTGAAAGTGATTCGGACAATTGGAGCCTTGACCTTCCTGACCGGATAAGAGTTACAAGAACCGGTGAAAGCCTTGTTATTTCCAAAGGAAAAAGTGCATTGCGCTGTATTTCAACCAGGCATAAAAATAAAGATCAGGAAGTTTATGAATATGTAATCAATAAACCGGAAAGTATGATTGCCGGAAAAGAGGGCATAAAGATAATATTTTCCGAAATAAAAGATAATAGCTCTGAAAATATTTTTAAATCAAAACCCGGAGTCGCTTTTTTTGATATGGATAAAATATGCTTTCCTTTAATATTAAGAAATTATCGCCACGGAGATCGTTTTACTCCACTTGGAATGTCAGGCTCTCAAAAAATAGCCAGGTATCTGATAAATAAGAAAGTATCAGCTGAAAGCCGCTTAAAGATTCCTGTAATGCTTAGCAATAATAAAATAATCTGGTTGGCAGGACATATTATTGATGATTCTGTAAAAGTGACCCAAAACACCAGAAAAATAATTAAGGCTGAACTTTTTCTTGCCTAATATACAAAGATGATTAATATTGGCATATAATTTTGAATTGATGATATAGACTTTCAGATAAAGTCTTTGGACTGCCAAAATATTGTACGGAGGTAAAGTATATTGAATCCATTTTATAAGAACCTGGCTTTATGGATAGTCATTTCTCTGATGGTTGTTATGTTGTATAGCCTTTTCAATCAACGCCAGATTGGGGAAAACAGTTTGAGTTACTCAGATTTTATTACCATGGCTGAAAACAATAAAATCAGCGAGGTAGTTATCCAGGGTCAGGATCTTTATGTAACTGATGCAAGTAAATCTCATTTCAAGGTTTATGCTCCGCCGGACAGCGATCTTATTAAGATTTTAAGGGATAAAGGCGTAACAATAAAAGCCAAACCTCCCTCTGAGTCTCCCTGGTATATGTCTCTTCTGGTCTCATGGCTTCCGATGATAATTCTTATCGGAGTATGGATATTCTTCATGCGGCAAATGCAGTCAGGAGGCGGCAAGGCTATGTCTTTCGGGAAGAGCCGCGCAAGGCTTATGTCGGATACATCCGAAAAAGTCACCTTCGAGGATGTCGCAGGCATAGAAGAAGCAAAAGAAGAACTGAGCGAAATTGTTGAATTTTTAAAAGAACCAAAAAAATATACCCGGCTTGGAGGCCGTATACCAAAAGGTGTTCTTCTTATGGGGCCTCCGGGTACAGGCAAAACACTTCTTGCACGCGCAATTGCCGGGGAAGCCGGAGTCCCTTTTTTCAGCATAAGCGGTTCCGATTTCGTGGAAATGTTTGTGGGTGTCGGAGCTTCACGGGTAAGAGATCTGTTTATACAGGGGAAAAAGAATGCGCCATGCATCATATTCATAGATGAAATTGACGCTGTTGGCAGACACCGCGGAGCAGGCCTTGGAGGAGGCCATGATGAAAGGGAGCAGACATTAAACCAGCTTCTTGTTGAAATGGATGGTTTCGAATCCAATGAAGGTGTAATTCTTATTTCTGCCACAAACCGTCCGGATGTTCTCGACCCTGCGCTTTTAAGACCCGGCCGTTTCGACCGTCAGGTTGTAGTATCACTGCCGGATATAAAAGGCCGTGAGAAAATCCTTCAGGTGCATATGAAAAAATCTCCAATATCAGCTGATGTAACTCCCCTTGTTCTTGCGAAGGGAACTCCGGGATTTTCCGGAGCGGATCTTGAAAATCTTGTTAATGAAGCGGCTTTGTATGCTGCAAAAAGAAACAAAGATAAAGTCGAAATGATTGACTTTGAAGACGCCAAAGACAAAGTATATATGGGACTTGAGAGAAAGTCCAAGGTCATAAAAGATGAAGACAAAAAAACCACTGCATATCACGAAGGAGGCCATGCAATTGTGGCCCGCCTCCTGCCTGACACTGATGAGATAAACAAGATCACAATAATACCCAGAGGACGCGCTGCTGGCGCAACATGGTTTCTTCCCGAAGAAAGAGATTTCAAATACAAAGACCAGCTTGAAAGCCAGCTTGCCATCGCTTTCGGAGGACGCGCCGCAGAAGAGATTGTCTTCAATCGAATAAGCACCGGCGCCTCCAATGACATAAAGCAGGCAACCGATATCGCTCAGCAGATGGTCCGTTCATGGGGAATGAGCGATGAACTTGGCCCTCTCTCATATGCAAAAAATGAAGAGCACATATTTCTCGGACGGGAAATCTCCCAGCACAGAGATTATTCGGAAGAAACAGCCAGAAAAATTGATGATGAAATAATCAGCCTTATTAAAAAGTCACATGCAAAAGCAAAGCAAATCCTTAATGATAATATAGAAATTTTGCACAAACTTGCTGAATTGCTGCTTGAAAAAGAAACTGTTATGGGAAAGGAACTGGACGAACTTATTGTTTCCATGAAACCTGGCGTTGTTCTGTCTACTAACGGTTCTGAGGAAGCTGTGTAACAATCTATCGCATTTTTATATAAAATACCTGTTATGAAATCATATGAGATAGCTTGGGGTTCGCACAGACTTATTCTTGGAAATACTACCCGCATAATGGGTATAGTAAACGTTACACCTGATTCTTTCTCAGACGGAGGATTTTTCTTCAATACTGATGCTGCGATCGCTCATGGAGAAAAGCTTGTTGAAGATGGTGCCGATATTCTGGATATAGGCGGAGAATCCTCACGTCCTTTTTCCGAACCTGTTTCCGAAAAAGAAGAGATAAGACGGGTTGTTCCGGTTATTAAAAAACTTGCAAAACGCATATCGGTTCCTATTTCCATCGATACAACCAAATCAGTTGTCGCACAGTATGCAATTGATGCCGGCGCCGGAATAATAAACGATATAAGCGCGTTGCATTCCGATAAAAAACTTGCCGAAATTGCTGCAAAATACGGGGTTCCTGTCATTCTTATGCATATGAAAGGAACCCCGGAAAATATGCAGCTTTCCCCTCATTATGACAATCTGTTAGAAGAAATAAAAAAATATCTTAAAGATGCGGCGCAAAATGCTTTAAACTCCGGAATAGACAAATCAAAAATTATTATTGACCCAGGAATCGGATTCGGCAAAACAATTGAACACAACCTTCTGCTGATAAAAAACTTACACGAATTGGCAGACCTTGATATGCCGGTTCTTATAGGGCCGTCCCGGAAAGCTTTTATCAGAAAAATTATTAAAAACAATCCGGAAATTGAGTTAAAACCCCATTCACCTGCTGTTGAAACCGGTACGCAGGCGGCTGTGGCTGCCGCTGTTTTTGCGGGAGCGCATATTGTAAGAGTGCATGATGTTGCAAACACTGTTTCAACTGTAAGGATTATTGACGCAATAAAAAATGCCGGAGAGTTTCGGATTAAATAACAAAAGGATCATCCATGTTACTGGTAATAGATGTCGGAAATACAAATATCGTCATGGGAATTTATGATGGTGCTAAACTTGTGAGGGACTGGCGAATTCGCACAGAACGCAATACAACTGAAGATGAATTCAATGTGCTTGCGATGGGCCTTTTTGCAACCGGCGGTATAAATCCGGCGGATATAAAAAAAACCATAATATCATCCGTTGTTCCACCCATTGTAATGATTCTGGATTCGTTCTGCCGCAAATATCTTGGCCACGCGCCTCACTGGGTGGATGCCAGATCTTACCCGGGCATCAAGGTTCTTAGCGGTAATCCTTCCGAAGTAGGAGCCGATAGAATAGTAAATGCCGTCGGCGCTTATGAAAAATATAAAACCAGTCTGATTATAATTGATTTCGGAACAGCTACCACCTTTGATGTAGTTTCTGAACAGGGAGAATACCTTGGAGGCGCAATCAGTCCGGGAATAATGATAGCAGCGGAAGCGCTATTCCAGAGAGCTTCCAAGCTGCCGCGTGTTGAAATATTTCTTCCTCCCGATAAAGTAATAGGCACAGATACCGTCAGCAGTATGAAATCCGGAATTATTTTCGGCTATGCAGGACTTATTGACGGTATGGTCGCCAGAATGAAAACCGAGATGGGCACAAATCCAAAGGTAATCGCCACAGGAGGTCTTGCACGCCTGATGTTTAATGTGGCAACATCTATTGAAGCCGTTGAGCCTGATTTGACGCTGGAAGGATTAAGAATCATAAGCATGAAAATATAAAAAATATTAGCCCCCTCCCCCTTCAACCTTGCTCCTTGCACCTTGCTCCTTGCACCTTGCTCCTTACACCTTGCTCCTTACACCTTGCTCCTTGCACCTTGCTCCTTCAACCTTGCCCCTTTTTCTTATCTTTTATATATCCGATAAAGCCTTTAATACTGTTTGTTAGAAATATCATTTCTCTTTCTCTGACGGCATGTTCCATACCGGAATACTCTGAAAGAAAAGGATCTTGTCTCAAAAGTGCTTCGGTACATCCGGAAAGCAAATCATCATCAAGTGTTTTTTCGGCTTCATCACCTATAATTTTTTTCCATAAAGCAAGCTGACTCTGGTGTTGTTTGAGCATAGATACAGCGTTTTCCTTTAAACCAAGATGACCGTAGCAAATATTTACCGGATTTTTTGATACAAGGGCGTCAATACTTTCATAGGCAAGTTCATAGAAAAATTTCGGCGGAGTCGCCGGGCGCATGGCCCAGCCTCCGGACGGCAGGGAATAATAAACTCCTCCGGCTTCTCCGGCAAAGAGATAATCTTTGTATATATAACTTATATGGTGGACGGAATGTCCGGGAGTCATAACCGAAATGATTGAATCCTGATTAAACCCGGATGCATCAACAAGACGGTCAATCGGTACCGGATTAATAGGGCCATATGCTGTAGCAATGTTGCCAAGAGTCTTTATCGTGCCTTTCCATAATCTTTCAGGATCGGCAAGATGAGGTATGCCGTCTTTATGACAAATTATCGGGGTACCGGCAAAACGGGCTGCTATGTCTCCTGCCGCACCTGCATGATCTACATGAATATGTGTTAAGAATATATAATCAAGATGCGTAATTCCCGCTTCATCAAGAGCAGCAAACAGGGCCTGTGCTGTTGAAGATGAACCGACATCAACAATAAAAGTTTTATCTCCTTTATAAAGCCATGTTCCAATAAAATTTTCAAAACCCGGTGCAACAGGAGGAAGAGTTATAAGAAACAGATTTTCGGTAAATCCGGTTATTTTATAATTTAACTCCAATGCAGCCATACTGTTGTTCCCCCCCTAATTTATTTTCCACATATTCATCATGATAGCTTTTTCCCTGTTTATTTTAAGTTTATCATTAGCAATCAAGCGGTTAACATCTAAAAGCTTTCTTCCTGATTTTTTATATTATCCTTGCCTTTGATAATGTCTTTGTATAGTATAACAGCCTGACATGCAATTGGAAAAGCCAAAATATCAATTATTTTAAGGATAATAAATGCACGGAAATAACCAAATAATAATAGAAGATTACAAAAATTTATTTAAAGATCTTGATTCGAACCGGCAAACAGAGATCGCTGCCCAGCTTTTTCTTGAGTATTGCGTTTACCAGGATCAATGTGAAAATACTAAAAGACTTGCGCCCCTTATTAATACTGTTGCTGAGGCCCTGAGAAAAAATATTGAAGGGGAAGACTCCTTGCGGCTCGGCATTAAGGCCGTTCAAATGTATCTGAGGACGCCTCCTGTTGAATACTTTGGTGAAAGTCTTGCAAGACTTGGATATCTGGACCGGGAGAGCGTTGAAGAGATGATTCGGATCCAGCCAAAAGGGGTAATATTCGGCACTTTCCTGATGGAACAGGGTTTGATCACCCAGGAACAGCGGGATATCACCGTCATGGCTCAGAAAAGATTGTTTACTATACAGGAAGTCTATGAAAAAATATTAAATGAAGATCCCTGTGGAACTGAAACTAATCTTAATGAAAGTCTGAAGGGAGTGTTTCAACACTTTCTGACCTCCACTATTGAACTGGAGGATGATTTGAAACAATCCAAAACAGAGAATATTCATAATACGTTACAGCGTCTTGAGAATATCATTACTGAAACGGAAAAACAGTCGCATTTTGTTTTAGGGATTGTTGATCAAATCTTCACACTTAAAGATGAGCTGGAAAAATATTCTGAAAGCATAAAGGAGCACATTGATCCTTCAGACAATGTGGCACTAAACTATTCGGAAAACATATCTGAAAGATTAGAGTTGTTGTATTCTTTAAATATAGATATTAACTCCTCCCAGCAGATCCAGGACCGCATCGGTCAACAGATGTTAAAAATAATCCCGTCTATACAAACATTCCATGATCAATTATTGAAAATAGCAAACAAATTAAAGTTGAACTGGGATAATGTGGAAACTAAAGATTCCGATTTAGACATAGTGGGATATGGGGGAATGGAATCTAAGGAACGCGTTCAGCAAGACGATGTGGATGACCTGCTATCCAGCCTTGGATTATAAAAAACAAAATAAATTTACAGATTGCTTTGATAGTTGCATATATGCAATATTTAAAATGGCATATATAGCATAGATGCAACTATATATCATTACATAAATTATCTGTTGCTAATGCATATATCATAATAATTCAAGCAAGATACCCTCTATCTATTAATATTCATAAATTATGGCATAATAAATGCTGAAATCCTTAAATAGGCAACAATGTTATATTGACAGCATGTCAAGTTAGGCTAATCTCATATTTTTAAATTTTGGAGGCTATTTAACTCAATGAAAGATATTAAAATAGTTATTAAAGGCGCTGGTGAGATGGCAACCGGAATTGCATGCAGGCTTTATATGTCAAATCTTAAAAAAATAGTTATGACAGAGATTCCAAAGCCGATTTCCGTTCGAAGAGCCGTAGCATTTTCCGAAGCTGTGTATGACGGCAAAAAAGAAGTTGAAGGCATAAAGGCCGAATACATAGTAAAATTTGATGAAGTCTATAAAGTTTGGGAAAGAAAAAATATTGCGGTAATTGTCGATCCTTCATGGGCTGTTCTGAGTGAGATAAAGCCGGATGTTGTAGTCGATGCAATTATGGCCAAGCGCAATACTGATACAAAAACAGATGAAGCTCCTTTGGTTATCGGCGTAGGTCCGGGTTTTACTGCCGGCAAAAATGCGCATGTAGTAATTGAAAGCAACAGAGGGCATAATCTTGGCAGACTCATATTCAAAGGTTCAGCCGAACCTCATACAGGAATTCCAGGTTCGACTAAGGGATATACCGTAGAACGGGTTCTGTGTGCTCCTAACAACGGACTGGTAAAGCATAACAAAAACCTTGGAGATGAAGTCAAGAAAGGTGATCTGATCCTTTATGTAAACGAAACTCCCGTGAATGCATCTATCGATGGCGTATTGCGAGGCCTTATCCGTGAAATAGAAGTAGTTGAAAAGGAAAAAATCGGTGATATAGATCCCAGAGGCGATAAGCAGTACTGCCACACTATAACTGAAAAAGCAAGGGCTATAGGCGGAAGTGTTCTTGAAGCTGTCATGCATTACTATAACGTAGTCTCCTGAGCAAATACCTTTTATTTTAATCCCATTTTTGCACAGACGCGAGTTGCAGAAACGCAAAAGATTGCATCTTTATAAATATAAAAGGAATTAAATAAGTTGAATAAAGATATAGCTAAAGATTGCAGCCTTAAAAGCAATAACGGGCAATATATTTTACAGGCAATTATTGACAAATTAAATTTAGATGCCCAAATAAAAGAAGTAAGAAGAGGCTTGCACTGGACCGCGGTTGTGAGCAGATCTTGCGGGCTTTCATCAACAATGACAGGGGAACACTGTGTACATGAAGGGGTCGAAGAAAGCCCTCCGGCATCATTTACGGATATGACTGCCATGGAGCTTGCACAATATTCTTATTCCGGTGATCCATCAAAAGCCACTTTAGGCCTTGCAGCGATCAATTCTCTGATCGAAGCAGATAAATCAAAAATTGTCAGCATAAATGCAGGAGATATTTTATTAAAAAACGGGGTTAACAAAAACATTTCCGTTATAGGTCATTTCCCGTTCACAGATGCTTTGAAGAAAGTGGCTAAAAATCTCTGGGTTATCGAAAAGAGAGTTATAGAAGGTGATTATCCTGAAGACAGCGCAGAAAAATATCTGCCGCAATCCGATATAATAGCCATATCTGCAACATCATTAATTAATCATACATTGCAGAATTTATTGGAATTATGTCCTAAAAACAGTATGAAAATGCTTTTGGGGCCAACAACCCCGATGAGCGAAGTGTTTTTTGATTTTGGGTTTGATATCATTTCCGGCAGCATAGTTACGGATCAAAATACTGCTTTGAAATATATCAGCGAAGGAGTAAATTTCAGGCAGTTGAAAAAAACAGGAGCAATAAGACTTGTTGCCATGACAAAAGAGGTTCTGCATGACTGAAGCAGCTGAAAAAAGTATGGAAGAAAAGAACAAACGCTCTCTTGAACAGATATACAGAAGCGCTGTGAGCGGTTTATACTCAAGGCTTAGAAACAATTATGATTTTATATACCAAAAATTTGGTGATCAGGGCCTGGAAATTATATCCGGGATGAGCCGTCAATATGGTTTTGATATAGCAAAAAGGGCAAAAAACCGATTGGATAAATGTGATCTTGAATCTGTAACATGGTTTATATTAAGGATATTCGAAACAATGACATGGGGCAAAAACGATACCGGCCTCACAGAACTTACCAGGACCAGGGCAGTAATCAGAGCCGATCATTGTCCGTTAAATTTTACAGACCCCAAAATGTGTCTGGCTCATACTACCATGGAAAAAACAGTTGTGGAAGAATTGAACCCTGACTTGAAATACAGCATCGGAAAATCAATTCCGGCAGGTGATGGCTATTGTGAACACATAATAGAAGTAAAACCTGCCGATAGAACTTAAAAATAAAAGGTTGTTTTAATGGAAATTAAAATTACAATATTAGTTGATAACCGGGCTTCTGAAGGGCTGTTATCCGAGCATGGTTTTTCTTTATGGATAGAGACAGAAAAAGAAAGGATTCTGTTTGATACCGGTATGGGAGATGCTTTGCTTCATAATGCGGACAGGTTGGGGATAGACCTGGGCCTGACCGATATTCTTGTATTAAGCCATGGGCACTGTGATCATACCAACGGTGTTTTCGAGGTGCTGAAAAATTCTCAAAAAACTGTTGTCTATTGCCATCCTGGGATTATGAGGCCCCGCTACGTAGTAAGGGACGGCTCGGCAAGGCCGATCCGGATGCCGCAAAAATCAATGGCGGCCATTGATGGTCTGCCTTCACATAATATCCACTGGGTTTCAAAGTCAGTATTGATCAATGAAAAAACAGGCGTTGCATGTCCCATACAAAGAGAAACAGCATACGAGGATACCGGCGGGCCGTTTTTCCTGGATCCGCAGGGTATGCGAAAAGATAACATTGATGATGATCTTGCATTGTGGATTAAGACAAAAAAAGGCATAGCTGTGTTTGTTGGCTGCTGCCATTCCGGACTTATAAATACTTTAAATCAGATATCACGCTTAAATAAAGGATCAAAGATACTTTCGGTTATGGGAGGTTTTCATCTGCTTAACGCTGATAAACTGCGACTCGATAAGACCATATCAGCTTTGCAGTCATTTGCACCGGTCCTGCTGTTTCCCTGTCACTGCACAGGAAACACAGCAACACAGATGTTAAAAGAAGCATTCGGCGATCAGATTATACCGGGATATGCAGGTGCAAGATATGAATTTTAGGAAATACCGCCCGAATTGAAAGGGTTTCATTCACCGAATAAAAATTATTGACCTGCATATAATAACATAATACAAGTTCTCATAATCATATTGGATTTATTTTGCATATTTATTAAATGGCGAAGACAGAACTCAATGTTAAAATATCCCGCATTACCGGCCCTTAGGACATTTTGCTTATTTATATTATTGCTCACTTGTTTCAGCTGCGGAAAACTTTTAAAACAGCCTGAAGTTCATATAAACAGTGTTCAAATTAAGAAAATAAAAAATCTTGAAGCTGTTTTCAGATTAAATCTTGAAGTGTACAATCCAAATATTGTACCATTTAACATTAAACATATCGAATATGATGTGGAAATGGAAGGGCAGCATATAGCTTCTGCGGTCTCGGATGAAAAAGTTTCAATTCCAATACGAGGTGCAGCACTTGTACCTCTTGAAGTTCACTCGAACTCATTCGATCTGATCTCTGCAATAATAAAGGCTTTTATTCCCGGTTCAAAAAACGGGAATAAAAAAATTGAGTTTAAAATAAACGGGAAGATTTTACTGGACGGTATTTTTTATGGTACTAACACCATATCTTTCAGTTCAAGTGGAAATTTGCTTGAAAAGTTTGGACGCCCGAAAGAACAATGATATCGGCTAAAACAAGAATCACCAGCCAGGGTATTTGTGGCTTTTTCTGATATAATACTATGCTTACAGAACTAGAGAAAAAAATTATTGCTTCGATACAGTCAGATATGCCTGTTATAAAACGGCCGTACGCCAAATTAGCAAAGCAGCTGAATATTACGGAAAAAATTTTTCTTGAAACTCTTAACCGGCTTTTGGAAAAAGGCGTGATAAGGCGTTTTGGAGCAACTCTTTGTCATCAGAACTCAGGTTTTGAGGCAAATGCTATGGCGGCCTGGGAGGTTGGCGAAGATATTGTTGATGAAGTCGGTAAAAAGCTTGCCTCATTCAGACAGGTTTCACATTGTTACCGTCGGAATCCGGCAAAAAACTGGCCATATAATCTTTATACCATGGTCCATGCTAAAACCCAAAAATCCTGTTTGGAAACAATTCGTAAAATGTCGGAAACAACGGGCGTAAAAAACTAT
This sequence comes from Desulfobacterium sp. N47, assembly GCF_051233685.1. NCBI lineage: Bacteria > Pseudomonadati > Thermodesulfobacteriota > Desulfobacteria > Desulfobacterales > Desulfobacteriaceae > Desulfobacterium > Desulfobacterium sp. N47. Next base: position 16,531 of record NZ_JBAMMY010000324.1, on the reverse strand, counting down.
ACCGTTTTATTCAGCCGCAAAGAGTTAAAAAAAACATCCATGAAATACTTTTCAACAGAAAATGAAAGTTGACTAAAACATTTTCCCTTTGATTTCAGACTCACCAAATATTTTACTGATAAACCCGTGGATACACGATTTTGCAGCTTATGATTACTGGGCTAAACCTATAGGTCTTTTATATCTTGCCTCGATATTAAAAACTCACGGATGCAACATAACATATATTGACTGCTTGAACAGGTTTCATCCGAATCTGAGTAAAACCGTTTCTTCAAAAGCAGACGGTAGGGGCTCCTATCTTAAAACCCGCATCCCCAAACCGGAATGCCTTTTTGATATCCAAAGAAATTATTCACGATATGGAATACCTGAACAATGGTTCAGAAAAGACCTGCTTGATGCAAAACAACCCGACATAGTTTTTATTACTTCTCATATGACTTACTGGTATCCCGGAGTATTTGAAACAATAGGCATTGTCAGAGAAACTTACCCTTTTGCTCCGATTGTACTCGGAGGAATATATGCCTCTTTATGCCATGATCATGCCTTAAAATATTCAGGCGCTGATAAAGTTATTACACAAGATGGAGAAAAAATTATTCTTGAACTTGTAAAAGAATATACCGGATTTTCAAATAGTATAAAATTTGATCCGGAGCAGCTGGATTCCTATCCTTATCCTGCATTCGATCTTGAAAGCAAAATAGCTTTTATTCCTCTTCTTTCCTCAAAGGGCTGTCCTTTTTCATGTCCATACTGCGCATCCGCTTATCTTAACAGGAAACGAATCCTCAGAAGTCCCGAATCCTTAATAAATGAAATAACATACTGGCATAAAAAACATAAAGTAGTCGATTTTGCAATCTACGACGACGCATTTCTTATAGATGCCGAAAATCACGCAATACCTGTACTCGAAGGAGTAATAAAAACAGGCATCAAAGTTCGATTTCATACACCGAATGCCCTTCACATAAGAGAAATATCGAAAAAGACAGCGACGCTCATGTTTAAAGCAGGCTTTGAAACACTAAGGCTTGGACTTGAAACCACTATTTTTGATAACAGCAGGCTTGACAGTAAGGTTTCCAAACTTGAATTTGAACATGCTCTTATAGGTTTAAAAGAAGCCGGGTTTTCAAAAAAACAAATCGGAGCTTACCTTCTGGCCGGGCTTCCGGACCAGGATGAAAGAAACGTAATTGAATCGATAAAAAAAGTTATAGAGAACCAAATCACTGCAATTCCGGTATACTATTCTCCAATCCCTCATACTGCACTCTGGGAAAAGGCAGTTCTTTGTTCACGTTATGATCTCAGGTCAGATCCGATATTCACAAATAATTCCATACTTCCGTGCCGCAAGGAAGGCTTTTCATGGGAAATTATTTCATTATTAAAAAAACTCGCAGCCAGTTAAAATTACCGGGCTGAAAAAAGTCCATAGTTATTGACAAGCATGAAATGTTTCATTAGAATCAGCTTGCAATTATTGGTAATTTCTTATAACCGTATTTCAAGATTTTAGTTTTAACAATTAGTTTGCCGTTTCAAATAGTTTGCCGTTTCAAAATATTACATACTATTAATCCATTTTTTTCTTTGTTTTAATAATTAAATTTTATCGGAATGATTAAACGTGCAGCCTACACACATATTAAAAAATATACCGATTTTTTCCTGCCTTGATGAGGACGAGCTTTTTGAGCTTAACAGCGTTGCTATTAAGAGAGTTTTTCCAAAAAACTCTCTTTTGATAAATGAAGGTGACAAAACCGATTCTCTTTATATTATTTCAAGCGGCAAAGTTAAAGCAATCATAACCGATGAGAATGGAAAAGAAGTTATACTTTCGATTTTCGGACCCGGAGAATATTTTGGCGAACTCGCCTTTATAGATGGTGAACACAGATCCGCCAGCATCATTACAAGAGAAACCACCGAAGTTCTGATTATCTCAAGAGAAGGTATAAGAGATATTTTATCTACAAATCCTAACCTTGCATTTAATCTGCTTATCGGAGTTGTAAAAAGGCTTCGCGAGGCAAATAAACAAATAGAAAGTCTTGCTTTAATGGATGTATATGGCCGTGTTGCAAGACTTCTTGTACATCTTGCCGAACCTTATGGCAATAAACAACGTATTGAAGATAAACTGACTCATCAGGAGATTGCAAACATGACCGGCTCATCAAGAGAGATGGTCAGCCGGATTTTCAAAGATCTTATATACGGTGGCTATATAAGTGTAAAAAACAAACAGATTACCATCAATAAACAGCTCCCGTATTCCTGGTAATCGCCTAACTCCTGATATTATCTTTTTATTTAATACCAAAAAAACAGCTTATTTTAATCCGTAAATTTCTTATCATCAAAATATTTATCATCATTGACACCCGCTTTTTTATCGTGTTACTATCCGTCATACAAAATTCAAACGCGGTTTTTAATCAAAAACGCTAAAAGCAGTAATTTTTTTACCGCAAATTCTAGCTGCAAGAACAGCGAATAACACATATATACCACATCAGATGTTATGCAATGCTTCTTGCTGATATAAGGTTTGTTATTATGTCGCAGTTATCTGTTTTGATAAACCCGGTTACTGCTCTTGGAAAATGGATAATATTTGTAATCCAGGAAATGGGACGAATAGCTATTTTCTTTTCCAAGAGTTTTTATTTAATGTTTTCTTTCCCTTTTCAAATTAAAAAAATACTTCAGCAAATCCATTTTATCGGATCAAAATCGGTATTTGTAATATGTCTTACCGGGGCTTTTACGGGTATGGTGCTTGGTCTTCAGGGTTACCATACACTTGTAAAATTCGGCTCGGCAGGATTTCTGGGTGCAGTTGTAGCGCTTTCACTTATCAGAGAACTTGGCCCGGTGCTTGCTGCCATTATGGTTACGGGTAGAGCAGGCTCTGCTATAGCTGCTGAAGTCGGCATTATGCGTATATCCGAAGAAATAGACGCTCTTGATACTATGGACATCAATCCTCTGCGTTTTCTTGTAAGCCCCAAGCTGGCTGCTGCGCTTATAAGCATGCCGCTTCTTACCGCCCTTTTTGATGTTGTCGGTATTATAGGCGGATATATTTCGGGTTCTCTTCTGCTTGGCATAAGCGGCGGCATATACTTTTCACGCATTGAAACCAGTGTCGAGATGGCGGATGTAACCGGAGGTTTTATTAAATCACTCGTTTTTGCGGCTGTTATTGTGACGGTATGCTGCTTTCAGGGCTATTATACACACACCAGGAAAGAAGGATTCGGCGCAAAAGGCGTCAGCCTTTCAACAACTTCAGCTGTTGTAATTTCCTGTGTAACTATTCTTATAACGGATTATGTGTTAACATCATTGTTGCTGTAGGCTTTATGAGAGAACCTTTTATTCAATTTAAAAACGTATATAAGAGTTTTGGTGAAAACCATGTTTTAACCGGTGCTAATCTCAGTATTTATAAAGGCGAAATCACAACAATAATAGGTAAAAGCGGCGGTGGAAAAAGTGTGCTTTTAAAACATATTATTGGACTTATTGAACAGGATTCGGGAATCATACTTTTTGATGGCCGCCCTGTATCGGATATGAAAAAAGCCGAGAGAAAAGCCCTGAAAAGAAAATGCAGCTACATGTTTCAGGGAACTGCCCTTTTTGACTCTTTAACTATTTATGAAAATATCGCCTTGCCGCTTAAGGAAACAACCCGTTTATCCGATTCAGAGATAAACAAACGGGTAAAAGATAAAATGGATCAGCTCGATCTTAACGACATAGATGAAAAATATCCTTCACAGCTTTCCGGAGGAATGAAAAAAAGAGTGGCTCTTGCAAGAGCTCTTGTCACCGATCCGGAAACTGTTTTATTCGATGAGCCGACAACCGGCCTTGATCCTATACGTAAAAAATCGGTTCATGAAATGATATCGAATTATCAACTGAAATTCGGGTTTACCGGAGTTGTGGTAAGCCATGATATACCTGATATTTTTCATATCTCTCAACGGGTCGCTATGTTAAATGATGGCTGCATACTTTTTGAGGGAACTCCCGAAAAATTAGCCCAATCTTCGGATCATGCGGTTAAGGAGTTTATTCAGGGGCTTTATACCGGAAATGATAATGGATGTATACAACAGGATAAAAAAATTACTAAGTAAAATATGCTTTATGATAGTGTGTCGGAGGAAATGTGAAAAAGCAATCAATAGAAACTTCGGTTGGAATATTTTTTTTGATCGGACTCATCTGCGTAGGATACCTTACCATCAAACTTGGTAAAATGGAGCTTCTGGGTGACAACACTTACACAGTCAAAGCAAAATTCAAGTCCGTTTCAGGATTAAAACAAGGCTCGCAGGTTGAAATGGCAGGGGTCAAAATCGGCACTATTGATAACGTTTATCTGGATAAGGATGACAGAGCACTTGTTAAATTGAAAATAAACAAAGATATTATTCTTACAGATGATGTTATTGCTTCAATAAAAACATCCGGTTTGATCGGAGATAAATATATCAGTATCTCTCCGGGAGGTTCCGATACAATATTGAAATCAGGCGATACTATTACCGAAACACAATCAGCAATAGATATTGAAGAACTCATAAGCAAATATGTTTTTGGCAAAGTGTAAGCCAGACCGGATGATTTGGTAAAAATATGCATTTAATGTTTGGGAGGAGAACTACGTGAAAAAAATAATGGTTTTTCTGGTATTAATACTTTTTGCATCTGTTTCATTTTCTTCTGATTTAAGCCCGTTAAATTCACTAAAAGGCCCCATCGATCAGGGATTAGGTCTTTTAAAAGACCCTAAATATAAAGATGCTTCTCAAAGAAAAGAGCAGCGTGATAAAATGTGGGAAATAATACGTAAAGCCTTTGATTTTACTGAACTTGGCGGAAGGACCCTTGCCTCAAACTGGAAAAAGTTTTCTCCCCGGCAAAGAAAAGAATTCACTGAGATGTTTTCGGAAGTGCTCGGTAATGCTTACCTTGATAAGATTCAGTCAGAATATAAAGGTGAAAAAGTAAACTATGTTAATCAGGAAATTATTTCCGATACCAAGGCTATTGTAAATACAAAAATAAAACGGGCAAATGAAGAAATACCGGTAAACTACAGCATGATACTTAAAGATAATGAATGGAAAGTATATGATGTAAAAATTGAGGGCATAAGCCTGGTTCAGAATTACAGATCTCAGTTCAATGATATTTTATCAAAGGAAACCCCTGATGAACTTATAAAACGGCTTAGCAAGAAGCTTAAGGAGCAGGAAAAAGGATAAAAAATATTATGAACAAATCAGCAACAGCCATCATTGCTATTCTTATATTTTTCTTCTCTGCAAATTCTCTGATTGCATACGATCCGGCAATTCAGGCATCAACGGAAGATGAACACGGATCAATTTTAATTGCATTGGATTCGGGTAATTCCGATCAGGAATTTTTAGATAATGATCCGGATTTTTTAAAAGAAGAAAATACCGACAACGAAATAAACATAAGCATTGCAGATCCTTTATATTATTGGAATTTCTGCATGTTCCATTTTAATGACAAAATGTATTTCTGGGCTTTAAAACCGGTTACGCAAGCTTATCTTTATATAACTCCGACTATTGTCAGAACCGGGGTGGAAAATTTTTTTTATAACATTAAAATGCCCATTCGTTTTACAAACTGTATCCTTCAGGGTAGAATCGTACTTGCAGGCCATGAGCTTTTAAGATTTATAATAAACAGCACCCAGGGAGTTTTAGGTTTTGATGATGCAGCAAATAATTATACATGGTTAAAGGAGGGAAAGGAAGACCTTGGACGGACTTTTGCTTCTTATGGTATAGGAGATGGAATATATCTTGTCTGGCCATTTTTCGGACCTTCCACTCTTAAGGATTCTATCGGCATGTTTGGAGATAGATTCTTAAACCCGGTTTCATATATTGAACCGCTTGAGCTGTCGATAGGTGTAACTGGTTACGAAGTGGTTAATAAAACATCTTTTAAAATCGGAGATTATGAAGCATTTAAAAAAGCTTCTCTGGAACCTTATGAAGGTTTAAAAAACGCTTATATACAGAACCGCAGGGGAAATATTAATGAATCTCCGCTGAATATAATCTCCCACGATTTACTGAGATTCTGGTAAGCTACATATTAAAATTTTAGGATCAATTTGTGCAATCGAGAACAAACCAGGCCTATTTAATTACTGATTACCTAAACCGTTCTGGCTGCCGCAGTCTGGGCATTGCCATGTAATTCCATTGCATGACATTCCCCAGAAATTTTCTTCCATGCAGTTCTGGCATATGGCAAAACCGCACCTGCACCTCCAGCAAAACGGGGCTTCCTTCCTGCAGCAATAACAATTGCTTTCTTTTGCCTTGCGGCGTTTTTCTCTGTATGTTAACTTATTTTCTTTCATTTTTTAATTTTTTTCATTTGCATTTAAACTGTTGCCCATGGAGTTTGATACCAAGCCGCATTTAAGTTCTAACTACGTTGGCTCCAAAGGCTCTCCTCGGTGCATTACATATACGCCAGCAGGAAAACCTTTTGCCATCTTGCTACCTCTTTGAATGCAACATGGTAAGACTATCAATTTAGTTTGTTAACTATTACAGCAATCATTCTCTGTCAACCTGCTTTGGAGCTTGAACATATGGTTTGTTCCACAGAAATAAAAAATAAGGATTTAGATAAAACCCTGTTTCTTATTGATGGAAGCGCCTATATCTACCGCGCATACCATGCGATAAGAAATCTTTCCAATTCCAAAGGATTTCCAACTAATGCAATTTTCGGATTCACCCGCATTTTAATAAAGCTTATAGAAGACTGGGCGCCCAAATATGTGGTTATGGTTTTTGATGCCAAAGGCCCTACTTTCAGACATGATATTTTTAAAGATTATAAGGCGACCCGTCCTCCCATGCCTGAAGATTTACAGGTACAGATCCCATTTATAAAGGAAATCACAAAAGCTTTTAACCTGCCTGTTATTGAAATTCAAGGATATGAAGCAGACGATATCATAGGAACTCTTGCTCGCAAGGCCGAAGAGTCAGGCTTTTCAGTGGTTATGGTAACCGGAGACAAAGACTTTCTACAGCTTGTTACGGATAAATCCATCATCTGGGATCCCATGAAAGACAAGATAACCGATTTAGATGCTTTCAGGAAAGATTTTGGTCTTATCCCCGAACAAATGATTGATGTGATGGGACTTTCAGGAGATACCTCGGATAATGTTCCGGGAGTTCCGGGAATCGGCCCCAAAACAGCTCTTGATCTGATAAAAACTTTCGGAAGCATGAAAAATCTTTATGATAATATTGATTCCATTACCAAAAAAAAGCAGTATGAAAATCTGGTGCAATTTAAAGAACAGGCTGATTTAAGCAGAAAGCTTGTTGAAATAGACAAAAACGCTCCCATCAATTTTGAGATAGACTCTTTTTGTTTTAAAAATCCTGATAACCCAAGATTATCTGAGCTTTTTCAGGAATTTGAATTCAGACAGCTTCAGCAGAGCTTTTCTGGCCATTCGGATCTTTCAGGAAAAAATTACAGTATTATTGATAATATAAAATCACTTTCCGAATTATTAAGAAGACTGGAATCCGCAAATCATTTTGCACTTGATACGGAAACAACATCTGAAAACCCATTAAAAGCAAAGCTTGTAGGCATATCGGTTTCACTCAAAGCAAACGAGGCGTTTTATATTCCTCTTGCGCACAAATATGAAGGTGTGCCCAAACAGCTTGATATGAATGAAACGTTGAATATGCTTAAAGGCGTTTTTGAAAATCCTGATATAAAAAAAATAGGCCAGAATATAAAATACGACTGGATAGTATTAAAACGCCATGGAATTGATATTGCCGGAGTGTATTCCGATACGATGATAGCATCTTATCTTATCAATCCTTCGAAACGGGCGCACAACCTTGACCAGATAGCTCTTGATTTTCTAGGACATAAAAAAATTACTTTTGAAGAAACAGTGGGAAAGAAAAAACCTGAATCAGGATTTTCCAATGTTCCTCTGGAAAAAGCTGTCTCGTATGCCTGCGAAGACGCTGATATTACTCTAATGGCCCACGATGTGCTTTTCCCGAAGCTTTTGGAGATAGGACTCAAAGATCTTTTTGAAAATATTGAAATGCCTCTTATCCCAGTTCTTATGAAGATGGAGATAAAAGGAATATGTGTGGACAGAAACAGGCTTTCAGAACTTTCAAAGCATTTTGAACAGCAGATAGAAGATCTTGAGGAAAATATTTATTCTGTTGCCGGAATGACCTTTAACATCAAATCACCCCAGCAGCTTGGAGAGGTTCTTTTTGAAAAGCTGATGCTTCCGGTTAAGAAAAAAACCAAAAAAAAGACGGGGTATTCAACCGATGTGGATGTACTTACGGAACTGGCACAAAACCATGAACTTCCTGCGCTTGTATTAAGGCACAGGACTCTTTCCAAGCTTAAATCAACATATACCGATGCATTGCTTGAAATTGCAGATCCGGAAACGGAAAGGATACACACATCCTTCAATCAGACTGTAACTGCTACCGGAAGGCTAAGCAGTTCCAATCCCAATCTTCAGAATATACCTGTAAAAACCGATGAAGGAAGAGAGATAAGAAGCGCTTTTGTCCCCAAAAAAGGCTGGAAACTTCTTTCCGCCGATTACTCCCAGATAGAGCTTCGCCTCCTTGCCCACTGTGCTGAAGATGAAATACTTATTAATGCTTTTCTGGAAGATGAAGATATCCATACAAGAACAGCGATTGAAATATTCCAGATTTTTCCCGAATTCATAACACCTGAATTAAGATATCAGGCAAAAACGATAAATTTCAGCATTATGTACGGGATCAGCGCTTTCAGCCTTTCAAAGGATCTTGGTATCAGCCAGAAAATGGCCCAGACTTATATTAACAACTATTTTGCAAGATACAAAGAAGTAAAAAGATTTATCGATAAGACAATTAGTGATGCACATGTAAACAAAAAAACATCCACACTTTTAGGGCGCATAAGGCTTCTTCCTGATATAGACAGCTCAAACAAAATTGTAATAGCGGCAGCAGAGCGCATAGCAGTAAATACTCCCATACAGGGAACAGCCGCTGATCTTATAAAGATTGCAATGATAAATATAGACAAAGCATTCACAGAAAAAAAATTGAAAGCCGCCATGCTTCTTTCCGTTCATGATGAGCTTGTTTTTGAAGTACCGCCTGATGAACTTGATATGGTCAGCGATCTTGTTAAAAATATGATGGAAAATGTCTGGACTCTCAAAGTTCCGCTTAAGGTAAATATTTCATCAGGCGAAAACTGGTCACAAGCTCACTAAAGTCAAAAGAATCCAATGAGACTATTTTATATTGATCAATCCGAGATCGCATCACAAAACCCTGCAATAAAAGGTAGTGATGCAAGACATATTATAAATGTCCTTCGTTTAAAACCCGGAGACCATATAGAACTTTTTGATGAATCGGGAATAAAATACAAAGCAAGAATAGTTGCTGTATCTTCTGCAAGAGTTGAAGTGTCAGTAGTCGGCCAATCCAATCAGACTGTTGAATCTTTTCTTGAAATTATTGTAGCCCAGTCTTTTCTTAAAGAAGCTAAAATGGATAATCTCATCCGTCAACTGACAGAACTTGGCATCACAAAATGGATACCTTTTATATCGGAACGCTCAGTTTCAAGACCGGATGACAAACGCCTTCTTAATCGTTCAAAAAGGTGGGAAAGCATTGCAAAAGAAGCTGCCAAACAGTGTAAACGGGCCAAAACCACAATAATAGAAAAGACCGTTTCTTTCAAAGAACTTCTGGAATCCAAACAGGAATTTGATCTTAAAATAATATTCTGGGAAAATGAAAAAAACCTTCTTGATATAAAAAATCTGACCGCAACACATCAAAAAGATATAAATAAGATTCTTATAATCCTTGGCCCTGAAGGAGGATTTACAATTAGTGAAATTGAAAAAGCCAAAGAAAGCGGTTTCTTGACAGCCGGTCTTGGCCCCCGGATCTTACGGGCTGAAACCGCTTCCGTATCGGCATGCACCCTTATTCAGTTTCTTTTTGGCGATATGGGTCAAAAAATTGTTGACAAGAATGAAGGCATAAAATAGAAAGAACTTCTGTTTTTAAACAGGCCGAGGTAGCTCAGTCGGTAGAGCAGCGGACTGAAAATCCGCGTGTCGACGGTTCAATTCCGCCCCTCGGCACCAATGAAATCAAGCCTTTAGAGCAAATAAGCTTTAAAGGCTTTTTCATTTTTAGATATTTGTACAAGACCTGTGCAAGGATTGAAAACACCCGTGACTTTCCGTACTCAAGGGAATGGGTATAATTTCATAAAATATTGACTATACGTTCACAGCACAAAGGAAAAATTGGCGCATGCCATCTGATTTTCTCATAAAAACTACTTTCTTTATATATAATACGTGCTGGAAGATAGTTATCCCTCTATTGCGGATTAATAAAAGGCTTGCCGAAGGTTTTTCACAGCGGACACTTAAAGAAAAGCCTTTAAAGGCAGATCTTTGGATTCAGGCAGCTTCAGCAGGAGAATCATACTTAGCTGTTGAGATTTTAAAAAATTTAAAATTCAACCGGCCGGTAAATATTCTGCTTACTTCAGGCACAAAGCAGGGTTTTGATATTCTTGAACGCTCAATAAAGCAAATCAAAGATAAACATATTACTGCGCACACCTCTTTCTTTTTTTTCGATCAACCGGACTTGATGAATAAAGCCGTAAATTTAATCAGACCTGAAATAATGGTTCTTCTTGAATCCGAGCTATGGCCGGGACATCTTCTGGCGCTTAAAAAATACGGATGCAAAACAATAATAATTAACGGAAGAATAACTGATAGAAGCTTGAAAAAATATCTGCTCTGGAAATCATTCTGGAACAAAATCAAGCCCGACATGATATATGCAATATCTGAAAGCGATGCCAAGCGGTTTTCAGTTTTATTTGGAAATGAATCTGTAGAAGTTATGCCGAATATTAAATTTGACAGGTTCGGCAACAATGAAATTGAACCTTTAATAAAAAATCCAATAGTAGAATTATTTAAACATAATACTTCTTTTATAGTGCTTGGCTCGATCAGAAAAGGAGAAGAGCCACTTATCGAAAAACTCATACTTGATATTCTTAAAAGAAGGCCGGATACGGTAATAGGCCTTTTCCCACGTCATATACACAGAAACAGACACTGGAGCAAAGCTCTTGAGCGCATGAATATAAAATGGTCTCTCAGATCAAAAACAAGAAACCGGGCGGTAGAAGAAAGTGTAATACTGTGGGATACTTTCGGAGAGCTTATTTGTGCTTATAAATATGCAAATGCTGCTTTTGTAGGCGGCAGTCTTGCCCCTTTAGGCGGTCAGAATTTTATTGAAGCATTAGACTGCGGAATAGTTCCCGTTATTGGACCATACTGGGATAATTTTTCATGGGTAGGCCAACAAATCTTAGATGAAGGACTGATAAGGGTTGCAACAAACCGGCAGGAAGCCGCAGACATACTGATCGAACATATTGACAATCCTCTATCCCGTGAAAAAATAAAAACTGCCGCCAAGGAATATATGAAGCACAGACAGGGCGGTACTGCCTTTGCGTGCAATGTAATCACAGATCTTTTAAACAAGATAAATTAATGCTTTTATTATATGGCAATTGTCATAAATCTGTTCCGTTAACAAAATGGAATATGCTGCAATCCCCAACGTTATTCTGACAAACGCTATAAATAACAATTTACGGCAGAAATGCCGGTTACCCGGCATCCGCACAGATCGCAATGTTCAAGGCTAATAATGCATTATGCTTTTATTTGAAATATGGTTTAGGGTTGAGTGTATGAGATTGAAAATGTGTCAAATTCTGAAACATTATTTGAGCATGATATTATGCCAACCAAATCCGCCTGTACCTGATTCAATATCTTGCAGTCATCGGAACAAGCCGGTAGGTTCTTTATAAACTTGCAATCTCTGCAGGGACTTTTTGTAAGATAGCCGGTATAGCATTCAAGTTTTTTTATGCATGAAATATCCATTTTGTCCTCCGGTGATTTTAGTGGGTTTTTGGTAAATACTTCATGTTTATATGCCAGATATATGTTAGAACGACATCGGTGGATCGGTTGCTGATAAATCAGCTCTGTTAATGTTTTCTGCTGTTAATGAAGCAGTATGACTTAAGCCCGGTTAGACCAAGTATAGGTTTTTTCACCTCCTTTCACATGACTAATTTCTTATCTATATTTCAATTTTTGCAATTTTCCTGCCATAAGTATGCAAATCAATGATATATATTATAATCTATTAATAACAATAAATTAGGTTAAATATAGTATTAGTTATGTATATTATACCAATTCGAATGGTATCAATATATGGCTAAATATCAACATATTGATATTATTATTTATCAGGAGCCGGCCGGTTTATCTGAAGCTTATGCATCCTTGCTCTCAGTGTACTTGGGTGGATACCTAGCATAGAGGCCGCTCCATTCTTTCCGTTAATACGCCAGCCGGCAAGCATAAGGGACCTAACTATATGCATTCGCTCCATTTCTTTAAGATTGCTAATATTGGATGATGAGGAAAGTGATGCAACCTCCAGTTTGTCTGCCAGATAAAGGGTGGACCCTAGGCACAAGATTACTGATCTTTCGATAACGCTTTCAAGTTCACGAACATTTCCCGGCCAGGCATAATCCTGAAGAGCCCTCATTGTTTCCTTTGGGATGGAATCAATCTTTTTCCCGGATTTTCTTGCATATCTGCGTACAAAAGCCTGCACTAACAAGGGAATATCTCCATTGCGTTGACGCAAGGAAGGTACGGTTATAGGAAAAACGTTAAGCCGGTAAAAAAGATCCTGCCGGAACCGGCCGTTTTTTACTTCTTCCTCGAGGTTCCGGTTGGTTGTTGCCAGGATACGCACATCTACATTTATCGTTTTGGAAGATCCAAGACGTTCAAACTTACCATACTGAATTACGCGAAGCAATTTGGCCTGGATTTCAAGCGGCAGTTCTCCTATCTCATCCAGACAAAGCGTTGAGTTGTTTGCAATCTCAAACCGGCCCACCTGAAGAGTATCAGCTCCGGTAAAAGCACCTTTTTCCCTTCCGAATAATTCACTTTCTATCAGATTGGAAGGAAGAGCGGCGCAATTGACAGTTATCATCGGGCGGTCCTTGCGAGGACTTAAATTATGTATGGCTGCAGCAAACAGCTCTTTCCCTGTGCCTGTTTCGCCTTGTATGAGAACCGTAGTGTTTGTACGAGAAACCTGCTCCGACAGATATATGGTATGCTTCATGCTGTCGCTATTGCCGATAATGTCAGCAAACTGATGCTGTGTTTTGACTTCTTTGCGGAGATATATATTCTCGGCCTCTATCTGATCTTTCAGTTTTTTTATTTCAGAAAGGGCGTTTCGGAGATCTTTATCTGCTCTATGGTGCTCTTCTATCTCATGTTCAAGACGCTTATTTGAGGTTTGAAGTTCTGCAGTACGCTCCTTAACACGTTGCTCCAGGTTCCGGTTTAATTTATTTATGATTTCTATGGATCTGCTGTTTATAAGCGCGATAGATGCCAGCTCGCCAAAGGAGGTTGCCATTCTGGAATCATCTTCAGTAAATCCACCGGATTTATTGGCAATGCCCATAATACCAACTACTTTATCCCCTATAGCTAAAGGAGAAAACAGGACATTGTCAAGCCTGACATGCCCTTGGGGTATATATTTTATAAAATCGCTTTTCGAAAAATTATTCTCATATACCGTTTTTCCTGTGAGATAAGCTTCGGCCCTGAGACCGCGAATAGGCATAGGAAGTTTAGAATCGACATGACATGGCAAGCCGCCTGAATCCAGAAAAAGTACTTCATTTTCAATTCCATCCATTGATAAAAGAGCGACATATCCTGAAGAAGCCCCAATGAGTTCTTTGCAGGAATCAAATATTGCACGTGCAACATCAGGAAAGCTTTGGTTTTTCAGGATAGTCCGCGAACTATGGAAAAGAGCTGCAATTTCTTTTTCGCGCAATTGCGAAGCTTTTAAAGCATTACTTAAAGCTTCTTTTGCACGGATACGCTCAGTAATTTTTGATATTCTTATAGCAATAACATCAAGAAGATTTTTTCCTTCAATAAGAAAAGGATCCTCATTGCTTTGATATATTTGTTCCGTATAAAAGATCTCAACAACACCGCTACGCCTGCCGCTTATCACGATGTCGCTTGCTTGCCGCCAAATTGTTTCCTGAAAATTTTTTGTCTTATACGTCTGTCCATCCAGGATGATGCGGGCACAGGCTTTATCCGAATGCTGCCAGGCAGGAGGAAGAATTTCAACAGTTTGCTGAAGCAGCTCCGCCAGGCTATTGCTTTTCAGACTGGAAAGCTTATAGTGACAGTCCAGCTCCTTCACACGTTTGCTAAGTTTTTGCATATACTCATTGAGAGCATTATCAGCTTCAATATGAGCAGTACAATCAGAGATAACCGCAAGGCAACGATTCTTCAATTTCAAACCGGTAATTCTACTTGTGCCCTCTAAGCGCAGATATATTTGCTTTTCTCCTTGTACTTTCATCTTAAGTTCACAGGTCGCATTTGTTTCTTTAATAAAAACATTTTGAATAAAGTGATTAAAATGCGGGAGAGATTCTGAAGCAACAAACCGGTCAAAAGGAATCCCAATCAATTTTGAAGTTTCAACCCCAATCAATTTTGAAGTTGTGGAATTAATTTTGAGAATATTACCTTTTTCATCAAGCGTAATATATCCTACCGGGGCATATTCATATAAATCCGAATATATTTTATATCTTTTACCAAGCTCCTCATTGGTCTTTCCAAGCTGTTCGTATTGTTTATCGAGCTCAATCTGGCGCAATTGCAGTTCATGAATCAGCTCAATGAGTTCTTCCTGTGACTCAGACTGATTCAAAAGTTTTATCAGTTGATCATTATTCATTGGGTTTTTCCGTATTTCTTTTAAGCAATATTAATTAATTCTTAAAGTTAATTGCAAAGCTGCCAATTCTGTCATTCCCGCAAAAAAGTGGTTTGCTTTGCAGTCTTTAGTCGAAGAAGAGCGGTTGTATTATGCACCGAATATCTTTTGGCGGAAGATAAAAAAGACAGCTCCAAGAATACAAAGCCCGGCCCATAAATAATCCAGCCTGATGTCCTCTTTCATAAAAAAAACCGAAAATGGAACAAAGACCATAAGTGTTATGACTTCCTGAAGAATTTTAAGCTGCCCGATATTCATCACACGGTATCCGATTCTGTTTGCAGGGACCTGAATCAAATATTCAAACAGCGCTATTCCCCAGCTGACAAGTGCTGCGGCTATCCATGGCTTGCTTGATAAATTCTTCAGATGTCCATACCATGCAAATGTCATAAATACATTACTGCAACACAATAATAATCCTGATATAAATATTGTACGCATATTCCATATTCCATTTTGATTTTAAGCCAAATTAAGATAATAAAACAATAATTTAAGATTTGAAATTTGTAACCGTAAAATAAATTTTATTTGCACATTTATATAAATTATCCTGTAAAAAGTCCATTAACTTTTCTGTCAATCTGTAAGCTATCTGTAAGTTGTTTTGTGTTAAGTGAGCCTTTACTGCTTTCATAGTCATTAAACAGTCCATTTGTATATGTGGGAATGATGCCTATGTCTCTGAATAAATACTGCTCAAAATCTGAGGTAATATATTTATTGGAATTAGTGTATAGAACCTTATCGTGTCACGATGAAATATGTTTCAGACACATTATGAAAGAGTTTGGAAACATAATTCCTTATGATCATGCAATTTCCGGTATTGCAAATGTATTTAGCGGTAATATGATCTCATATGAAATAATAAATATAAATTACCCGGAGAAATGGATGGAAGTATACACTGATAAAAAAATGGTAACTATTCAGCGAAAAAAATGGAAAAGAAGTAAAAAAGTACTTGACATGGTTTTTCGTGCAAACTGCTTAAAATAAATGTTGGACGAGTACAGAGCAAATTTGTTATGCATGAGTTTATAATAGTGTATTTAAAGGGCATTTTATTCTGTTACATTGCCCCTTCTCCAGTCTGTTTTTTTTAACGCGGCAGCGTTGATTACAGAGCAAAAAATATCGGTTTTAAAACCTGTGTTATAGTGTTTTTAACAAACGACACTTGAAGGAAGAAAACCGAATGACAATAGAAAACATTGATATCGAAGCATCTATTGAAAAGGCACAGATTATTATCAGTGAAGATAAGGATATGTCGCCGGCTTCGAAGTCAATGTTTGAGATTTTGATTCTGATAATAACTCTGCTTGTCAACCGGCTGAATTTAAATAGCAGGAACAGCAGCAAGCCGCCATCTTGTGATCGAAACAGGGCGAAAG
>NZ_JBAMMY010000322.1:0-1039 GCF_051233685.1 Desulfobacterium sp. N47 | reverse complement strand
TTGCCTTAACTCCTTGTTATAATTATAATTTATAACAAGGCGACAAAAATTTTTTATCTGCTTTGTCAAGCAAAAAATAAACATTTTTATAATTTTTTTATCCCATATAACATGCAAAAACTTAACCGGACACTACTGATTCAGATATTAATTTTTAAAACAGAATATCTGAGATAGGAACACGATAAATCTTGTTTAGATGGGGTTTTAATATGCGAAAGTACTTGCTGAATATCATTTTAATGCTGAATATTTTTTTTATCCCGATTTTTACTGTACATGCGGATGACAATATAAGTACGAAATGTTTTTCCTTCAGGAAGGGGCAATTATCCTTGCAAATGATCACAGGCGTATTCGACTCTCCATTCCTGTTTAGTCCCGAACGCCAGGAAATGGATTATTTACAGACGAACCTTCGGATTGGATTGATATTAAGTGATCTTCAAGACCCTAAATATTTTTTCAGAGGGAATTGGGAGGGAATTTTTGAGATCACCTATTCGGATGTGGAAGGGCGAACAGACGGATACTTCGGAGGTGGTGCAATCCTTTTACGCTATAATATTCTTTCACTGGAATCCAGGCGTGTGTATCCGTTTATTCATCTGGGAGCAGGAATTGTTTATAATGACCTATATAAGGATAGATCTCAAGGCGTTATCGGCCAGTCCATCGAGTTTACTCTGCGTGGTGGTGTTGGGATTCGGCTGAAGATCACCGATTGCTGGTCTATTGATCTGGAAGGTGCTTATGAACACATATCTAATGCCGGATTGGCAGATCGTAACGCTGGTTTGAATGCAGTCGGAGGTTTTGTGGGAATTACCATGTATTTTGATTGGCTGACCGGGAAACCGTAACGGATGATTTCTCAAACAGGAGCCGCTTTAATATGTTGAATAGAGCACCAGAAGAAAGTCAAGTAAAAAAGCTGCCCATTTTTAGGTAAAACTACCCCCTTACGACCAACGCCGTTTTTTAAAATTTGAATATACCGGGCTTAGCAGTTGCACTTTTAGATATTCACATTTCGGCA
>NZ_JBAMMY010000321.1:0-4569 GCF_051233685.1 Desulfobacterium sp. N47 | reverse complement strand
TAATTACATATATTATTAATATAATAGTATAAAACCGTAAGGATGTTTTTCAGAGTTATTTTTAATTTTACGAAAAAAAATTTCATCTTTATGTTGATCATACGAAATTATAAGATCAACGGAACTGGTGAATAACTTGTTATAAACTATAGTTAATACTGGCGTAGATAAATGAATACAATAAGTTAGAGGTACATTTTCAGGTGAAAACAAGCCAATTCAATAAACTTCCTTCTGCATTTTCTGCGTGCCTTAAAAAAAGGAATGGTGGAATAATTCTGCTTCTTGCCATCTTTTTCGCGTTCTCATTTATAACTAGAATCGTCTTGATGATAAAGTCTGCTCAGGAAATATCCTGGGACTTGAGCCTTTTGGCAGCTTTTGGCTGGGGACTCATTTATGATATTGGTACGGCTTCCTGGTTAGCGATACCCTTTATCCTGCTTCAGATGGTCTTGCCCGAGCATTTCTTTGAGCGTCGATGGGGTCGGATCGCGATGCAGGCGATCTTGTTTATTTTTCTTTATTCTATGTTGTTTTGTTTGGCCGCCGAATGGGTATTCTGGGATGAATTCGGAGTAAGATTTAACTTCATTGCCGTGGATTATCTTGTCTACACTAAAGAAGTAATTGACAACATTTTCGAATCCTACCCCATGCCGTTGATACTTAGCGGTATCGCCCTATTATCATTGATATTACATATAGTCATCTGGCGCACTGGGCTTCCTGCCATTTTGGCGGCAAACTCGACAGCGCCTGCCGGGAACCGTTATAAATTTGGAGCTTTTGCCTGCGCCGGTGCTATTGCAGTGGGGTTAATAATCAATCAAAACTGGCTACCTGACTTCGCCAACAATTATAACAGAGAACTTGGGAAAAATGGCTTGTGGTCGTTATTTGTTGCATTCAAAGAAAATGAACTCGATTTTAACCGGTTTTTCCCGACTATTCCTGTTGATAAGGCATTTCAATTCATGCGCGGAGAATTGGTGGAGGACGGGTCCATATTATTGAGACCTAAAGAGAAGGACACGCTAAGGTTCTATTCCAAAGAAGGCCCGGAACTTAATTTGAATGTTATTCAGATTACAGTGGAAAGCCTGAGTGCTGAATTCCTCGATAATACAGGTCCCTATGCAAACCTGACACCGAACCTATCGGCCCTTGAACAAAAGAGTCTGGTGTTTGATAATTTCTACGCTACCGGAACACGCACAGATCGCGGAATGGAAGCCTTGACCCTATCGTTGCCGCCTACGCCGGGTCGTTCTCTGGTGAAACGTCCTCATAATGAAGGATTATTTACCCTCGGCTCAATATTTCGCATGAAAGGGTATGACACAGCGTTTCTCTATAGCGGATTCGGTTATTTCGACAACATGAACTATTTCTTCGGCAACAATGGTTATAAAGTCATTGACCGCAACGCCGTAAGCCGAGATGATGTAACCTTTGCAAACGTATGGGGCGCTTGCGATGAAGATTTGTATCGCTGGACGATGCGTGAAGCCGATGCCATCCATGCGAAGGGGAAACCTTTCTATTTTTTTGTCATGACGACATCAAATCACCGGCCCTTCACTTTCCCAGAAGGACGCATCGACTTGCCGTCTAAAACATCGGAACGTCGCGGCGGCATAAAATATTCAGACTACGCCATCGGCAAATTCATCAGAGATGCAAGCTCAAAACCATGGTTTAATAATACCGTCTTCGTCATCGTTGCCGACCATTGTGCTGGAAGCGCGGGGAAGACAGCGTTGCCTGTTGAAAACTACCACATACCGCTCATCATCTATGCGCCCGGAGGACAACTGCCGACCGGCCATATAAAAACTATTTCAAGTCAGATTGATTACGCGCCCACCTTGCTCGGGCTTCTGAACTGGAGCTATCCAAGTCGCTTTTTCGGTCATGACATACGTTCCACTCCTCCCGAGGAGGGAGATGCCATTATCGGCAATTACCAGACATTAGGACACATTGAAGAAGGCAAATTCGTCGTTTTAAAGACGGTGCGCAAGACTGTCACATATCGCTATGACTTCACGAGTCGCTCAATGACAAAAATGCCCCTCGATGCGGAACCGATTACAGAAACCATAAGTTATTATCAAGTCGCCAGCTATCTTTATAAACATGGGCTATACAATGCCTTGACGGCTGATGAGTTCGCCGGTTATATGACACAGGGTCGCACGATAGCAGCAAAAGCTCAGTTGACTCAATAAAATGAGGAAGGTTAGATAAATCATTTCATCATGAAACATATCGGGCGAAAATTATTTCACCTCTTCGGTGGTCTCGGGCTGCTTTCACTTTATTACCTGGTTGGACGGCGAGACGCGCTGATCTGCTATGGTCTCATCGCCATGGCTGTCTTTGTCTTTGAAATAACCCGTCTCAGGGTTGTCGGATTTAACCAATTTATACAAAAACGATTCGGCGGCTTTATAAGGACGAACGAGGGAAATAAACTGACTGGAGTGTTACCCTATGTGCTTGGCGTCGGCCTGACGTTTTTGTTTTATCGGACCGACATAGCGACGGCGGCCATTTTGTTTCTCGCTTGCGGGGATGTAACGGCAACAATGATTGGAGAACAACTTGGCCGGACGAAGATTGTCGGGGAGAAGAGTCTGGAAGGAACACTGGCCTTTGTTGCTGCTGCGGTTGTGGCGGGTGTCTTGCTGAATCTGACAGCACTCCAACTACCGTTCGGTCTTCTATGTGCCGGAGCTATAGTTGCCGCCGGCGTGGAACTCCTGCCGCTGTTTTTGAATGACAACGTGGTGATTCCGGTGGTCTCGGGTGGGGTCATGGAAATATTGGTGCGAATGACCGGTTAGGGCTAGGAGGGAGTAAAAGGGGACGGTTCTATTTATTGACAGGAATGCCGGGATTTGGTAGTGACAAACTATGCCGAGATCAGCAAGAATAGCACCGAAAGAGTTTGTTTATCATGTCCTGACCAGAGGGAATAATAAGCATTAACCTCTCCTATGCCCAACACTACAAAAAGAAATACAAATATACAGGTCACTTCTGGCAGGACAGGTATAAGAGTATAATCATTTCCAAGGATGAATATCTTTTGGCTTGCGGCAGCTACGTGGAATTGAACCCTGTTCGTGCCGGGATGGTGAAAGCTCCGAAGGATTATCCATGGAGCAGTTATGGGATTAATGCTTACGGCAAAAAAGATGATTTAATTGATAGGCACATTATCTTTGATAAACTTTCGACTGACGAATCGGTTAGAAAAGAATACCGTTCTTTTGTTCAGAAGATGCAGCGCCAGCCTGAATCAATGCGTGGCGAGATGGATCATCGGACGATATACGGCGGCAGTGCGTTCATCCAGGATGTGCATAAGCAATACAAGCTTGATGCCGGGATCAAGAAGCGGGGACGTCCGAGGAAGGAAAAGTCAGATGTTGAAAATAAATAGAACCGTCCCCTTTTTACGAACCGTCCCCTTTTTATTCCACGCCGCAGGATCGATACCCTCAAATAACGGGTGATGGCGTTTCAGAGCAACACTGTTCCACCCCATATGCGGAATCTTCAAAGTCTGGCCTGCCGCCTGCAGATTTTCAGGAAAGCGCTTCGTCACACCGTCAACCAGACCAATGCAGTTTGTGTCGTTTTCTTCGGATTGATTCAGAATAATCTGCGTGCCAAGACAAATACCCATGATCGGCTTTCCCGATTGAAAACAGGTTTTCAGCCACGCATCCAGCCCCTTGTGCTTCAGATAAGCCATTGCTTCGCCCGCCGCGCCGACCCCCGGAAAAATAGCATGGGACGCAGCATCGAGCATTTTTGTATCATCCGTAATGACAAAATCCTGGCCGATGGCATGCAGCGCCCGCGCCACACTGGTAATGTTTCCGGCATTATATTCGATAATTGCGATCATGTTTGCTCATTTCTCTTGAAAATGGTTATGAGAACTTTCCAAGTCTCAATAGCAAAGTTTATGCCCTGACGCCAATATCTTTTTTGAAAGGAATTTCTGGATCGCCGGAAGAACATCATTTTTCTTACTGTCGGACAGATTTTACATAATATACCAACTTGGCTTAAGTGCGATATTACCACAAAATACCAAGTAGAAAAAGTTCATTTTGCTGGATTTAAAGCAC
The DNA here is from genome assembly GCF_051233685.1 of Desulfobacterium sp. N47. NCBI lineage: Bacteria > Pseudomonadati > Thermodesulfobacteriota > Desulfobacteria > Desulfobacterales > Desulfobacteriaceae > Desulfobacterium > Desulfobacterium sp. N47. Next base: position 418 of record NZ_JBAMMY010000321.1, on the reverse strand, counting down.
TTTTTCTTTGCATTCCTTTTTAAAAAGAGTATTATTTCCTCCGAAAAGCGCGAAAAACCAAGTAGGTATATTAATTGTTCCCGAAGCGCTGCGCGCTTCGGGAACGCCCGGCTGAGCCGAGCCTGATTATTCCCTCGCGCGCTGACTCGCGCTCGGGAACAATCGGCTGGAGCAGAAGCCCCAGCCAGGGCTCGGCTCAGCCGGGCGTTATGCATTGGAAAAAGAACGATGAAAATTGAAATTAAGTACGATACTAAAAATGTCGACTGGAATAAGGTGAGTTATAGTCAAGAGTTGTGTATGGAATAATTAGGCGGCGATCCATTTTTTTTCAATTCCATTCACAAATTTGACTCCTTTAATTACTTCAGCCAATCGTTCAGGGCAGTGGAGACGTAACCATCTTTTCTCAGCGCAC
>NZ_JBAMMY010000320.1:0-13810 GCF_051233685.1 Desulfobacterium sp. N47 | reverse complement strand
GTGCGCTGAGAAAAGATGGTTACGTCTCCACTGCCCTGAACGATTGGCTGAAGTAATTAAAGGAGTCAAATTTGTGAATGGAATTGAAAAAAAATGGATCGCCGCCTAATTATTCCATACACAACTCTTGACTATAACTCCCAAATCTCCAAAGCCGGTTGCTGGATGGCGCGGGCAAACGAAAACGCCAACGCCCATGGCAGTCGCACAATCCATCCGGACCTTCAGTTATCTTCTCGCCGGGATGACCTGCCATGTCCTTTGCGCCTGTGTCAACTTTGATGCCCGGAATGATTCCCGCATCCGTGATGACTTTAATAAAGGTAGTGACGTCTTTCTTCTGCTGGCGGATCGTCTCATCGTAAAGGATCGCACCACTGATAACTTTTCTGCTCAAATCCCTGTAAAATTCTTTTCAGCAAAATCCCAATTAACGAGATGATCCAGAAATGCGGCAATATAATCCGTGCGGCGATTCTGGTAATCCAGGTAGTAGGCATGTTCCCATACATCGATAGTCAGAATCGGAACCTGTCCGTGGGCTAATGGCGTATCCGCATTGGAGGTTTTTACTACCGCAAGGTTTCCACGATCTGCTACCAACCAGGCCCAGCCGCTCCCAAATTGTGTTGCTGCCGCATCACCAAAAGCCTTCTTAAACTTTTCGAGACTTCCGAAATCCGCATCCAGCTTCTTTGCCAGAGCGCCGGTCGGGGCTCCGCCGCCCTCAGGTTTCATGCTCTTCCAATAAAATCCGTGATTCCATGCCTGAGCGGCATTATTAAAAATCGCAATATGATCCTTGATAGTTGCGGTCTTCTTAATAATCTCTTCAAGGGAATATTTTGCAAACTCAGTATTTTGGATAAAGCTGTTGATCTTGTCTATGTAGCCCTGGTGGTGTTTACCGTAATGGAACTTGATGGTATTGGCCGAAATATAGGGGCTCAATGCATCATTTCCATAGGGTAAGGGCGGAAGCTTGAACGGCGATAGATCAGGTGGCTGGGCATCAGCATGAAGCACCGGAGTGACGCCCATTAAGCCGGATGCCAGAAGCACCGTTCCGGAGAGTGTTGCTGTAAGGAATTGACGACGATTAAGTTGGGTGTTAACCGGTGTATTGTCCATTGATATATCTCCTATGTTAATTGTTATGATTGCACTTTCTTCTTTGTAATGGTTTTTAAGTTCTTTCTCTTTCCAAAGCCTCTACTTTCGCAAGGCGGCGTTTAAACCGTTCTTCTGCCTTGAAACGGGCGCTCAGAAACGTCATGACCAAGTCCCGGGATAACGCATATCCGGTGACCCGGCCGCCCAGACACATAATGTTCATGTCATCATCCTCAACACCCTGATGGGCGGAGAAGGAATCCGTGATCAACGCGGCACGCACGCCTGACACCTTATTGGCGGCAACACAAGCTCCTACCCCGCTGCCACAGATAGCTAAGCCACGAGTTACTTCACCTCTTGCAACTGCTTTGGCCAGGGGCGCCACAAAATCAGGGTAGTCATCTCCTGTAACCAGCTCATGAGCCCCGAAGTCCGTCACCTCATAACCGGCGGCCTTGAGGGCTATACTCAGTTGCACTTTCAACTCAAACCCGCCATGATCTGCAGCTATGCCAATTCGCATAATTTCTCCTCTATTATATTTTTTCGGCAATGTCCGCCGAGCGGTTCGCGCCGGTTTATTTAATGAGCTTATCTTTACGAATCTCTCTCCCCGCCTGTCGCTGATCCTGAACTTTTCTACCGTTCTTGCGGCCTCCCTGCTCATAGAGTTCATAGGCCCGTGTGGCGATTTGATGGGTTAGATCAACCGGTTTCTTGGACACAGCGTTAAAAACCAGCCATTTGATCATAGCAACTTTCAGAACGTCGTTGACTACGAGGCACGAAACCATCGCATATGCGAAAGTCGTGAGCGTTTGCCACCATGGCAATGGTATGAGTCCAGGAAGACCCACGAACGTCAAAACAGTGCCCGTGAGGGCGCCAGCCATAAGAGCCGCCATGAAGGATTTGCCGGGCAGCGTCGCCCAGAACCAGCGCCGTTCTCTCAGAGACACGCTTGAAAAAACAGAAAAATAAAGCAGCATCAGAAAACTGAAGGTGCGAAGAGCATTGCTGTTTGTTGCCAAACCAAAATATGACCAGCCGAACCACAGGAAGCAGAGCGTTTCTGCGACCATTGCGATGCCGAGCACGACGGATACCGTAATGAAGCCCCCGATTTCCCATGTTTCCGGCTTTTTGGACGGTTGAACACGGTCGGTGGCCAGGGCGATCGTCGCGAAATCCAGGACAAAAACAAGCAGCAACATCGCAAAGGCGGAAACGACAAATTTGCCTGTCACCACAAAAGCGATAGCCACGAAGGCCGCTTTCAGGATCGTCCTGCTGATTTTATTGATGATCCAGGTCAGGATACGCTGGTAGATCGTCCGGCCCTGCTCGATCAGCGCCACGATGTTCGTGTTCGTTAACCCCGGATCGGTCAGAACGACGCTAGCGGCCCCCTTGGCCACGTCGGTTGCTGTGCTTACGGCGATGCCCACTTCGGCCTGGCGGAGTGCGGGCGCATCGTTGACCCCGTCGCCCGTCATTCCGGTAACGTGCCCAGCGGCCTGCAGGTGCTGCACCACGATGTATTTGTCCTCAGGATAGACCTCAGCGAAACCATCTGCCCCTGACAACAAGTCCACCGCCTCGTTGCCGGCTTTAGCGGCAGCGGACTTAAGATCCGCCACGCGCCGGATGTTGGGCAACCCGACTCCGCGCGCGATTTCACTCGCTACCGCCAGCGCATCACCGGTGAGCATCTTAACCGAAACGCCAAGGTCGTGGAGTGTGCTGATAAGTTGTTTGGCGTCCGGTCGAGGCGGATCATATAACGTCACCAATCCGACCAATACAGGAGCGTCCGTCTCGGGGCCTTGCGCCACCGCCAGCATCCGATATCCTTTCAGGGCCGATTCACTGACCTGTGCCTCCAACTCCTCGATTGCCTGGGATTGGAGCCCGCAGGCTTCGGCGATGGTGCGCACTGCGCCTTTCATCACGCGTAGCCACTGCCCGTTCTGTTCGACCACCGCTTCCGTCCGCCGGTTTTTCGAATCAAACGGCGTGAAGGAGACAGGCGTTACCTTGGGAAGGTTGTCGAAAATGTGCCGCTCCTTTGCTGCGGCCAAAAAAGCCAGATCAATCGGGTCCTGGTTGGCTTCCTGCGACGCGAGTGCGCCGCCGAACAGTACGTCGCTTTCCGTAGCCTGCTCCAGCGGGATCACGCCGGTGACAGCCAGTTGGTTCATCGTGATTGTGCCCGTCTTGTCTACGCATAGCACATCCATTGTTGCGGCATCTTCCGCGGCGCTGAGGCGGGTGACCAGAACGCCGCGCCTGGCCAGTTCCTTCGATCCGACAGCCATGCTGACCGTGAACATAACGGGGAGGGCGACCGGTACCGCGCTCATAAGCAGGACAAGTACGAGCGGGACCATTTCGATGAGCGGGGCATTGTGGATCAGTGATAGCACGACCACCACGCCTAACAGCGCGCTGACGATAACGAACAGCCAACGCACCACCTTGGCCACCACCGTTTCGATGTGGAGTTTCGGACGCGCTTGCTGTACAAGTTCGGTGGTGCGGCCAAAGTAGGTTTTTGCCCCGGTTAGCATGACCACGCCGTTGCCCTCGCCTCGTCGTACGACTGAACCTGAGGAGAGCACTTCGCCGGGCACCTTGTCGGCGTCTTTCGATTCGCCGGTGAGAGCCGACTGATCCACGGTCAACGCTCCCGTGATGAGTTTCATGTCCGCCGGAATGATGTCACCGGATCGCACGCGAACGATGTCGCCTGGGACAAGCTCCCGGGCGGGAATGACCTGCCAACTCGACTCTCGCCGGACGCGCGCACTGACCTGCAACCTTTGCCGCAGCGCTTCAACTACACCGGCGGCCCGGCGTTCCTGCATAAAGCTCACGACAGCGTTGATAAACAGCAAGGCGCCCACCACTATGAAGTCCGAATATTTCCCGAGTACGGCTGACAAAACCATGATCAGTTCGAGCATCCAGGCCGAGATTCCCCAGAATTTTCGGAGGAAGTTGAGGACCGGGTGTCCTTTTTTTTCGGATACTTCGTTGTAGCCGTGTTCCTCACGGCGGACGTCCACATCCGCATGTGTAAGCCCGGTATCGGGATTGACATGGAGCGCTGTCAGCGTGTCGTAAACCGATGCGGAGGCGATATCCGGCGGTTTGGCGTTTGCCGGCTTCGAGGGCGCCGGTCCGGCTTCAAAATTATTGTGAGTCGTTCGCATACTGAAATCCTCTCTGGCGTTTACTTGGATTAGGCCAGTTTGCCTGCATTTGCCGCACCGTGTAAGAAGGTGACACTGCCGAGGAGAGTCGCCTTTACCGGTTTAAACAAAGAAAAACGCCCTCCCGGCAGCAGCGCCACCGGAGCGATTATCTCTAACTGGAAGGATGAACGGAAACTTCGTTCCCGGTGCTTTTCAAAATATCCTTGGCCTTTGCAAGCTCACCCCCTGAGTCATGAACCACAAGCAGGAACTTGTCGGATTTGACGGAGGATTCATAACTGATGATGCTGTCCTTCGGAATGCCAATGCTGTAAAGTCCTGCGCCAAGGGCGGATAACCCGCCGACTGCTACGGCGCCCTCCAGTCCTCCAATGATGGCTGAGACGAGCGGACCCGCTACGACAAGCGGACCAATACCGGGGATCCAAAAAAAGGCGGCTCCGAACAGAACACCCCACAGACCGCCCCAAAAGGCGCCCAGTTTGCCCCAGTACTTCATGCGATCACCCGTCTGGTAATAGCCGACCACATGTTCCTCAGTGTGATAGTCTTTGCCCACGATAGACAGTTTCTTCATATCGAAGCCCGATTTCTGCAATTCCTTCACGGCATTTTCAGCCTCGACGTGAGTATTGAATACAGCCACAGCTACATTTCTTTTTGACATGGTAAATCCTCCTTTGATTTGTTATGTTATAGTTATGACGTGACTCGAGCTTGATTGGCTACGACCTCGCTGACCACCTCCTTTCTTATTATCTTCCCTCCGGAAGTGCTGCACATGCCCGGGGGTATTTCCACGGAGCCATATATTCTGGGATCAACCGGCGCCACCGATTCGGTTGTCTCCACGCATGAAAGTTCATACCCGTTTGTTTGCGCGGTGTCTGTATTCCACTTCCAGTTCCTGATTTCCGGCATATCCTGGCCGTGCTTGTCGATGTAATGCTTATGCTCGATGAGCTTGTCCTGAACCATCTGCTTCAAATAAGCTCCCTTGGCGCCCAACTGCGGCAGCCGATCTATTACGTCTTGAACCAGGTGGAATCTGTCCAAGTCGTTTAAAACCGTCATGTCAAAATACGTTGTGATGGTGCCTTCTTCCTTATAGCCCCGAACATGCATGTTTTCGTGGTTGTTGCGGCGGTACGTCAACCTGTGCACCAGCCAGGGGTAACCATGAAAAGCGAACACGATCGGCTTGTCTTCTGTAAATAGCGCATCAAACTCCTGATCGCTCAGTCCGTGCGGGTGTTCCGTATTCGGTTCCAGTTTCATCAGATCTACGACATTAATCACGCGGATTTTCAGATCGGGCAGATGGTTGCGGAGGATGGAAACAGCGGCCAGGGTTTCGAGCGTCGGCACGTCGCCACAGCAGGCCATCACCACGTCCGGTTCCTTCCCTTGATCGGTGCCGGCCCATTGCCATACGCCAATCCCTTTGGCGCAATGTTCAATCGCGGCATCCATAGTTAACCATTGCGGCGCCTGATATTTACCTGCGATCACGACGTTAACGTAATGCCGGCTCCTCAAACAATGATCCCAAACCGACAGCAGGCAGTTGGCATCCGGCGGAAGGTACACGCGCACTATCGAGGCCTTCTTGTTAACCACGTGATCTATGAAACCGGGGTCTTGATGGGTAAAACCATTATGAGCCTGCTGCCAAACGTGCGAAGCAAGCAGGTAATTTAGCGAAGCAATTTTGTGCCGCCACGGCAATTCCGCGCTGACTTTCAGCCACTTGGCGTGCTGGTTAAACATCGAATCGATAATGTGAATGAACGCCTCATAGCAGTTAAACAATCCGTGCCTTCCGGTGAGAAGATATCCCTCGAGCCAACCTTCACATTGATGCTCGCTCAACATCTCCATGACCCGGCCGTCGGATGCAAGAAATTCATCGCTATCTACCGTCCGTGCTTCCCACTGCCGTTTGGTGACCTCAAAAACGGCGTTCAACCGGTTGGAAAGCGTCTCGTCGGGGCCGAAAATACGGAAATTTCGTTGTTCACGATTGAGATTAACCACCTCGCGCAGGAATTCTCCAAGCCCGTACGTGTCGGCGGCCTGAACCGATCCTGGAGACGGTACATTTACTGCGTAGTTTCGAAAGTCGGGCATCAGCAGGTCGCGCAATAACAGCCCGCCGTTTGCGTGAGGACTAGCGCCCATTCTTCGCTCGCCCTTAGGTGCCAGTTCGGCCAATTCCGGGAAGAGACGGCCGCTCTGGTCAAAGAGTTCTTCAGGATTATAGCTTTTCATCCAGTTTTCAAGAAGCTTCAGATGGCCGGGATGCTCGGAATCAACCAGCAGCGGAATCTGGTGGGCCCGGAAGGTGCCCTCGATTTGCAGTCCATCGACAACTTTCGGTCCAGTCCAGCCTTTGGGTGAATTGAAAACGATCATCGGCCAGCGTGGGCGAGCGGCGTCGTTTTTGTCTCTCGCATTGCTTTGGACTTTCCGGATTTCCATAATTACCTTTTCCAAAGCAGCCGCCATGAGTTGATGCATCTTTTCGGGTTCATCACCTTCCACAAAGTAAGGCGTCCAGCCGTAGCCACGGAGCAGTAGATCCAGTTCTTCATGCGTGATGCGAGCCAGCACGGTTGGGTTGGCTATTTTATAGCCGTTGAGATGCAGGATAGGCAGCACGGCTCCATCGGTAATTGGATTTAAAAATTTGTTGGAGTGCCATGCCGTAGCCAGCGGTCCTGTTTCCGCTTCCCCGTCGCCTACGATGCAGGCGACAACCAGCTTTGGATTGTCGAACGCGGCCCCAAAGGCATGGCTGAGCGAATACCCCAGCTCGCCCCCCTCGTGAATCGACCCCGGACACTCCGGCGAGACATGGCTGGGAATCCCTCCGGGAAACGAGAATTGCTTGAACAGCTTTTTCATACCGGCTTCATTCTGACTTATATCCGGATAGATTTCACTGTATACGCCTTCGAGATAAGTATTGCCCACCAGCGCCGGCCCGCCATGACCGGGACCTGCAATGTAGAACATATCCAGATCATATTTTCTGATGACCCGGTTCAAATGCATATATATAAAGTTCTGCCCCGGTGTGGTGCCCCAATGCCCAAGCAGCATAGACTTCACATGTGACAGCTTCAGCGGCTCGCGAAGTAACGGATTGTCATCGAGATAGAGCTGGCCGACCGACAGATAGTTGGCGGCCCGCCAATATGCGTTCATCTTTCGCAGCATATCGGGCGACAAGGGCTTGTCCGTTTGGTTCAATTTCTTTGTTTCAACGGCGATATTTTCCTTAACTCCATTTTTTACCTTCATAATTCTCCTCCTAAATATCGATATTCCTCTTACACCGCCACAAAGGTTCCCCTGAGTTCCGCGTAAAGGGGGTGATGGCTGCCCAGGTATGCCTGCAAAGCATCTATGATCCGTTCCGACCGGTTTTCACGATTGCGGCCGTATTTCTGCGGGATTCCTTGTGGCGTGACAAATGCCGCTGTGTAGTATTGACCAGCCTGCACCTCTTCATTGCCTGCAAATAGTTTTTGAATACGGTGTCCTGGTGGATTCTCTATCTTGAAGTAAACATTAAGACCGAGACAGCGCTTGACATATCCTCCCATTTGCTGGTATGGGTCGCACGAAAAGGTCCTTTCGAGGTTCTCCTCCAACATTGTTTTGAGTTCCGCTCCCGTCAACTCTACTGTTGAGACAGGCGGATTCATGGGGATAATGTTGTAAAGGTCATTTAAGGTTATCTTCCCGGGAACTATAGGTGCACCGTACCGCCAGCCATTTGAAAATGCCAATTGCGCACCGGTGCTTTCGAGTAAAGCCTGAAGGAGGAAGTTGTCCATAGTTGACTCCAGGGTTGTTCCCCGGTTGAGCGCTGTGGCCGTTTCACCGACAACCTCTGAAAGTTCATTCTTGTAAGGTGCGAGTGCTTGTCTTATCAGTTCGTCTGCTATGGGGTCAGGTTGTATATCTGCTTCAATTTCAACCAACCGGTGCCGGTAATCAACGATTTGTCCGTCATCTATCTCCAAATCCAGACGACCCAAAAAAGAACCATGGCAGCCTGATTGTATAACAATGGTTTTCCCATTGAGAACCGGTTTATAAAGACGGTTATGGGTGTGGCCGCTGAGACAAATATCTATGCCGTGCACCTCGGACAAAAGCTTCATCTCCTGAGGGAACCCGAGGTGCGAGACCAAAACGATTAAGTCAGCCTTTTCCTGAGTGCGTAACGTATCGACAATTGGCGGAAGTTCGTCCCTGCCTAAAGTAAAGTATATGCCTTCGCTGTAGGAGGGCGGCATAGTTTTATCAACAATATTTGAGGCTATACCCACAAGGCCGATCCGCAATCCGCTAATCTCTTTTATGTTATACGACTGATAGACCAATTTATTTGTCTCTTTATCGTAAACATTGTTCGCCAGCATCGGATAACTAAGTTCAGCAACACGCTGGTTAAATACCTTTGGGCCATAAGCAAATTCCCAGTGTGCCGTCATGGCATCAAGACCCAGTGAATTCAAAACAGGGATCAATGCCTGTCCCTGGGTTTTTAGAGCAGGGTAGGTACCGTGCATGGTATCACCGCAGTCGCAAAAGAGAACGCGCCCCTGGTTTTCATCCCGAATCTGTTTTACAACCGTGGCTATGCGTGCGTAACCTCCAGCGAGGCGGTATACCGCGTGGTTGCCCTGCCAGAACATCTCCTGGTGCAAATCAAAATAAGCGTGGCTGTCGTTCATTTGAACGATCGTAAGCGATCTTTGATCTGTCATTGTTTATACTCCTTATCTTATGCTTGTCCTCTAAAGAGATCTTTTTATATTCAGATGTTACACTAACTTTTAAATCCATTAAGTACTATGAATCAAATACATTACAAGGAAGATTCCGACTGCAAGGACGGATAAAGCGAGCAGTATGTCAAGTATCGACGATGGTTGATATGTGTCTTCGTCTATTTGTCTCTCAATTTTTTTATACCTGATCAATGCAAGCAGACCCATCAATGTGCCAAGACCGACAAGGAATATTCCAACGATTGCCGAATATCCGTGAGAAGGAGGCAAAGCTTTTTCAATATTAGATTTCCCCAAAATCAATGCCATTTGCTTTATGAACAGCGCAAACTTTTCAACAACAAAACCGAATGCCATTATTCCAATGCTTGTTCTTATCCACGCAAGAAATGTTCTTTCATTCGCCATGTGAATACGGCGATTACGAACTCTTGCAGATTTTTCATCTTCAATTATTTTTGACATAGAGCTAACCCTCTATCATTTTGTTCTTTTGTCATTAATAATTTTTACCAGTCCCCAGCAGACATCTTCCGGCAGGTTACTAAATGGGTACATCACGGTTCCTGAATAACCACTAGTTATGATATCAAAAGCTCTTTCAGGCGATAGGCTGTAAACAGTAAAATCAGGAGGCGGCGGCTGAAACCCTTTTGAAAGCGCTGTAACCCTGCCGTCTACTCCATGACATTGAGCGCAGGTTTCATTATAAACTTTCCGGGCCTGCTGTAGAGCGGAATCAGAGATTTTAACAGGCAGCGGTTCGGGTAAACTTAAAACAGAATACTTTTTATCAAGATAATCAATCAGGCTGTCTAACTTATACCTGTCAAAAACAGTAAAGTAAGGCATAGCAGAGCCGGAAATACCCCCGGCAAGAATTGTGTGTAAATATTTACGGGTCGTTCTGATGGCTGTTATATCTTCAGGTGGGATTGACAGGTTTCTTGCTTCTGATCCGTTACCATCCATATTTCCTCCATGACAGAAAGCACAACTTTTACTATAAATCGTTTCTCCATTATCATAGACGACATCTATATCGGATTTATACTTATCAAGGGCTTCCCGATGATAGGGCTGCAATATTTTTTGATAAGCATGAGCGTTTGTCTGCAACTGTCTGTCGAGTGGTATAAACTCCTTATCCTGAATAAATTGTCTTGCTAAAAGCATTGGGATAAGTATACCCATCAATATGGGTAACGTTGCTTTTATACTTAATATACCACTTTTATTTATAATTGAAAAAATCAGCCATAACAAAACAGCAGCAGCAGTAATACCAATGAATAAAAAATTATTTGTGATATTATCAGGCTTTTCTAATAAGGAACTGTAAAGAATTATCCCAAGAATGAACTGAATCAAAATACTTGCGACAATCCATTTAAGAAGTGATGATTTTTTTTCTCTTTCATCTTTTGTAGAGAAGAAATAATGAAAGGCAGCACCGAATAACAAAGACGCTCCGAGCACGTGCAGGTATCTGAACAACCAATGATACGCCATCGGGTCGCTAAGTCGATAACCGTGTGCAATGATCGTCGTCAATTTGTCGGAGTTTTCCGATGTTACCAATACCGCAACAAATATCCCCGGTACAGCAAGCAGAAGTATCAGGGCAACGACACCAAATATCAGATGGCGATAATGATGAACATAGATTTTATGTCCTAGTGCATCAAAGGATAGGAATGCGATGATCAGAAACGGAATAATCAAAAGCCAGAAAGGGGCAAAAAGATTAATTCCCGTAAAAAAGGGGACGGAAGACCCAATTTGAATAAGTAACAATGGCCCCACACCCAAAACTACTGCCAGACTCTTGTGAGCAAGAAACGTTCTCAATATCTCCTTATCCCATCTCACCTCATTCAGTCTTCCACCCCACCATGTGTGGACGAAGTAATAAAGAGCGATAATAGCTGTGCCTAAAGCAAAGAGAACAAAAAGTATATGCAGCGCGAAAGCAACGAAGAGAAGGCTGTGTAAAAACACATCAGAGAGAGGTTTTTTAAGCAGGATGTCAAAGAGCTCATTCATTTTACGCCTCCTTTAATTTGTATAAAACGAGAAGGCGCCTCTATGAGAATTTTCCCATTTGCCAATTGGTAGAGAAAGCGCGCCATAATCCGCCGTTCCTGTTCCGTTCCTGAAAAAGGAGGCATAAAGGGCGCCATTTCATGCATATGCCCGAGGATAACAAAAATTCCATCCTCCGGTCTTTCCTTGACCTTTGTTTTAATACCATTGATACCATCAATGGTATGGCACATGGAACAATTCCGGGCAAACAGGTTTCCCCCCTGACTTATGATGTCAGGTTTATTGGTGGTCATGTTATACCAATAGCTGTTTTCCAGTGTGCCCTCCTTATCTAAAAAGGAACTCTCCTTTAGCAGTATCTGATTGGCATACATGTAACCGGGCATCAGATACGGACCTCTGATAAACTCCCGCACACGTTCAAATTCCATGATAAATCCTATGCAGAGTAAAAGTGCCGGGATGATTAGAATCCTTGACGAAAAAACGGGACCACGCATTGCAGACAAGGCAAATAGAAAGAAAATAAATATGCCTATGGCATTTATTGCGTAGAAAATCTCAGGTTGCTGAGAAAACCGGGAAGTCAGGATAGAGAAAATTGTGTGTGTTTTAAATGATGATGGAACAACACCATAATACCACCAGGAAAAGATGATTATACCAAACAATGAAACCATTGAGACTTTTCCGAACAAGCGTAGAGCTTCTTTGCGAAATGCAGAATTTCTTTGCGTAACAAGGAGAAATGCTGAAGAGAATATAGAGCCGAGTGCAAAAGCCATACTTGCTCTTAATAACAATTGGGGGAGAAAACTCGGATTAAAAAATGCCGACCAAAAACTTTTATCCCAGGGCCAGCCGTCAGAAGTAAGCATAAAGCCCAATATTCCAGTAATCAAAAAGGCGGAAGAAATTGCCAGAAGAGTATAGCTTACACCAAGATAAATATGTTGTTTTTTCCTCTCACCTCTCCATTTATCCCAGGTAAAGTAATATATAAGAAGGACGATTACCTCTAATGTGAAGACAATCCATTCAATAAACCATGGCCAAAAGAATATTCGCAGCATAGATCCTATGCCATTTGGCGCCAGAGCGCTGGTAATAAACCATATACCTACCCCGGTTACTGCTCCAACTCCTGTGGGAATAATAATGGTGACCTTCAGAAATTCCTTAGCAAAATTTTCCCAGTCCATGGAAGATTTTCTGAAGCCGATGTATTCACTAATTACGATAAGAGTTATTACGCCAATAGCTATACCGTGACTTATAATAACATGAAGAACGGCATCCAACGCTATTGTCATCCCATTGCCTAAATACGGTATCTCATAAATGGGAAATTGCATAAACTCCTCCTACTTCTTTTTGGCCGCAAAGTGAGGTCTCGGTTGCGCTGAAATAAATGCCGCCACATCCAGCGCCTGCTCAGCGATAAGGTAGGGATTGGTCTTAGGCATATTGTAATAGGCGAAGGCGGCGAGGTTCTCCGGTTTGTGCATCCCGGCGCCGTCATTGAATGAGACGCTCCCCCACAAAGGAGGCGCTCTCAACGTACCTTGTCCGTCATTGCCATGACATACAGTGCATTGTTGCAGAAAGACCTGCTTCCCATTTGCCGGATCAGCTATGTGTGTGCTTATAATCTTCCCGACACCCAACCATGGAATATCCGCATATATCGGCAAACCTTTGGAAATCCATTGATAATATGTAACGAGAGCAATCATCTCCTTGCTATCTGAAGGGAGAGGTTTCCCATTCATGCTTTTTTCGAAGCAGCTATTAGTACGGGAAAGAAGATCGGTAATGCCCTTTGATTGTTTTCTGTATTTCGGGTACTTTGCTGCTACTCCAACTAAAGAAAGTCCCCCATTCCTGCTGCCTTCCGTAATTCCACCGTTGAAGTGGCAGTTTGTGCAGTTGAGTTTGTTACCGACATATCCGGCTGCATATTTCTGTGTGTTCATCATGATGTTGGAGCCGAGCATAACTGCATCTTTTATATCTGCCGGCGCATCCTGAAGCAAAGGAGGATTATAAGAAACGGTACCGCCTATCGGTTTTGTTTTTGGCGCAGATGTCTCGATTGTCTTGCTGCTGCCGATATCGATAAATCTATTAAAGAAAAGAGAAACAGCAGATCCAATGATAGCGAAAGTAATTACCAGTATTACTCCAAATCTTATCTCTGACTTTTTCATTGCATTTCCTTATATCTCCCCGGAATAATTTTTTAAAAAGTTTTGTGATTTTACCAGGCCATCAATGCGTATCCCATTAATTGATAAGTGGGAACAACGGTAAGAGCAGAAAGAGCAATAGAAATATCAGGATTTACCCACTCGTGTTTGAAGTCATCATCAGCCAGGGTCTGCCCACATACATATAACACTACTCCGTTTTTCTTTAATTCGGATAATAATTTGATATTGCCTATTGACTTAGCTGACCCGCTTTTTTGACATCAGATCATCCCTCGTTATAGTGGTCGTTGTAGCGCAAGCAAATAATAAGCGATGGAACACTTCCTTATTCCAAAACCTACGATTGAAACGATAGCATACCTCTGAAAGATAGCTCTGGAGATGCTTTTTCGATACGCCTCTATGC
>NZ_JBAMMY010000317.1:0-7254 GCF_051233685.1 Desulfobacterium sp. N47 | reverse complement strand
GTGCGCTGAGAAAAGATGGTTACGTCTCCACTGCCCTGAACGATTGGCTGAAGTAATTAAAGGAGTCAAATTTGTGAATGGAATTGAAAAAAAATGGATCGCCGCCTAATTATTCCATACACAACTCTTGACTATAACTCCTTTGCTTCGCGCACAATGGCAAGTTCTTCAATGGACTTTTTCAAGTCCATTGAAGAATGTTAGAGTTAATAGATAGGCTTTAATTCAACCCTGCGGTTTTTTGCCATTCCTTCTTCAGTATCATTAGGTGCAGCCGGAACGGAATATCCATATCCTTTGGCTGTAAGCTTTGAACGAACCACACCTTTACCTGCAAGATATTCCAAAACCGATTTAGCCCTGTTTTCAGAAAGCTTCTGATTGTATTTTTCAGTTCCACGGCTATCGGTATGTCCCTGAATTTCCAGTTTCATATCCGGGTTCTTTTTAATAATGCCTACTACATTATCTAAAACCGGAAAATATTGAGATACTATGTTCCATTTTTCCGTATCAAAATATACTCCTGCGAGTACCCAGCATCCCCTGGAATCAACACTGGCGCCTTTTGGTGTGTCCGGACATTTGTCCAGATAATCATATACTCCATCACCGTCAGTATCTAACGGACAGCCATCAGCATCAACCTTTACGCCTTTTGGAGTATCGGGACATTTGTCCAGATAATCATATACTCCGTCGCCGTCAGTATCCAATGGGCATCCATCGGCATCAACCTTTACGCCTTTCGGGGTATCGGGACATTTATCCAGAGAGTCATATACGCCATCGCCGTCCGTATCTACGTCTTCTTCAACTTTTTCAGCAACAGCGGGTGCTTCTTTTACTTCGCTTACAGGTTCAATTTTGGGTGTTTCCTTTTCACCTCCGAATAAAAATGATAAACCCACTGTGCATAATAAATTGTTATTTGATTCATTCAAAGGAATAACGTGCCTTACATCTCCCCGTAATGCGATATTGTCTGTGAGAAAGTATTTTAATCCGGCTCCGTAATTAACTAAAAAATTGTTGCCAGTATCTCCATCGGCTGGATTTAATGTAATTCCTCCGGCACCTGCTGCAAGATAAGGAACTAGTTTTCCGAAGTTTGTTATGTTGTATATGCCATCCATTTTATAAAGATAGCCGCTTACCGATGAATCACTATAACCTTTGCGGTCGGAATCGATGTAATTAAATGATCCCTCAATTCCCCAGTTTTTGGTTAAGTCATAACCAAGATTTATACCGGGTGTGATTCCATCATCCAGTTTCTGGTTTCCTTCAAAAACGTACCAGCCGATATTTGGTGTAATTGTAAATGCACCTTTACGATCTTCGGCAAAACTTAAAGTCATAAATAAGGTTAGTAATAAGAAAACAGAAATTGTCAGCGTTAAAAAAGTTTTTTTCATTTAATTCCTCCTTAATTGATAATATGTTAATAGATAAAAACGCTTACCAGCAAATAGCCTGCCATTGCCGGAAGTAGAAGTATAAATTTGGATTCATCCTTTAATAACATGGGGTTGGATTAACAGAAGAGAGCAGCCTAAAAGATTGAAACGATTCATTTGCCTCAATATTTGGCGGAACCTCAATATGTTGATGGATATGCGGCCCCGTTCTTGCCGTGATGAATCCACCGTTTACAAAATATTACAACCATCGGACGAATAAATTTACAAACCACTCCCTGACCCTGGGCAACAAAGGTCTTTTTTCCCACTCATTCCATTGAATCTGCCTGGAATGAGCAAGGTCTTTTACAAACATCTTCTCCATTTCGGCGGCAAACTCCTTGCTCAGGATAACCGCATTTACCTCATCATTGTTTAATAAGCTCAAAAAGTCCATGTTGGTTGAACCGACTGTTGACCAAACATTGTCAATTACCGCTGTTTTCGCGTGCAGCAGGGAAGTGTTGCGCTCGTAAATCTTCACTCCCGATTTCAAAAGCCCGGAGTAATAACACCTCTGTGCATGTAATGCCAACTGAGAATCGGTGATCCCGGGAAGAATGATCTTTACGTCAACACCGCGCTTAGCAGCATCAGTAAGGGCCTTTGCTATCTGGTCGTCAGGGAAAAAAAGGAATTCGGCATATGAATCGAATGTTCTGCAAAAGTGATGGCCGACATATACACAATAAAAGGAATCCTGTTGGTCTGTCCCGGGGTGCTGCCGATCACTCGCATCAGGGTATTGCACCCTTAGTTGCAGAGGCGCTGCTTTTTCTTTAAAACTTAAAACATAACCTATTTACTTCCTTCCCACTGCCGGCTATTGCATCACCGTGCCAGCCGGCAGCGATCATACAGTTTCTTTGGTCTTGGGATAGGGCTACCCGATGGTCATATGGTTATTTACACTCTTCACACCGTTTACGTCATTGACAAACTTGGTGG
This sequence comes from Desulfobacterium sp. N47, assembly GCF_051233685.1. NCBI lineage: Bacteria > Pseudomonadati > Thermodesulfobacteriota > Desulfobacteria > Desulfobacterales > Desulfobacteriaceae > Desulfobacterium > Desulfobacterium sp. N47. The sequence continues at coordinate 4,843 of NZ_JBAMMY010000317.1, read as the reverse complement.
CCAGATCCTTTTCGGCTGCATTTTTCGCCTTGCCGGACAAGGTAACAACACCGTTCTTCGTGGTTACCGAGGTTTTGAGAGCGCTGGTCGAGCGATGATAGAGCAGCGTCATCTTCACCTGAGCGGTGATGGAAGCATCATCAATCTTTTGGCCTGCCGTTTCTGTTTTTTTCGGGGTCTTTGCCACTTTCATTTCATTTTTTACTTCTTTAACCCCATCGACATCCTTGGCATATTCGGTCGTCAGATCCTTTTGCGCCTGGCTGGTTGCTTCGCCCTGCAGGGTGACGATTCCGTCTTTAGTGCTAACTTCTGTCATGGCACTCACGTTCCGATTAAACAGGAGCATAGTTTTCAATTTCGTTGTGATCCATGTATCAGATTTTTCAGCAGGGTGTTCCCCTTTTACTTCCAGACCATTGTTCACACTCTTAACACCGGGCAAGCTCGCCACGGTCTCATTTGCTAATGATTTGTGGGATTCTTCCGAGACAGTTCCCGTTAAGCTCACAACCCCATCCACGGACTTGATTTTAATATCATCAGCCTTAAGGTAGGTCTTGAATACATACGACTCCCTGGCGGATGATTCGATACGGCTGTCCATTTTCGATGCGTGCACAGGCACGCTGAGCGCCAGCAGAGCCGCCGCCACTACCATCATTACTGATAATTTATACATTGTTTTCATTTGTACGTTCTCCTTTTTTGGTGTTACTGTTGTTTTTTGAACACTTTTACTCCGAAGACCTCATGCCTTTCGGAGTTATGGTTGTGGTGAATCAGGCAACTGCAACCGGGAACACAAGAATTTACGGGTGCATGATGCGCCGTTTTCACTACTTTCCTAAAACCTTCTTGACCTGACCGATTTTTTCCTGAACTTCACCGGCTATCTTCTCGCCGGTACCTTCGGCTTCCAAATCCGGGTTATCGCTTAATTTCCCAGCGATCTCCTTGATCTTGCCTTTAACCTGGTGCATCTTGCCTTCTGCGTTGTCTTTTGTGCTTGATTTCATGATATTTCTCCTGTTTGATTAATGATTCGTTTGACCTCAATATTTGGCCGAACCTCAACATGTTGATGTTGATGGATGTTCAGAATCCAAGAGACACCCCCAAGCCAAAGTATTCAACCTTATTGTTGTAAAACTGGCCGTGCGGACCAAATCCATTGTACCACTCGGCCATGAGGCGCAGGCGACGCTGCCCCGGGTTGGGATGTCCGAACTCGAGGCCGGCCTTCACTCTGGTATCGATGGCCCGGTTATTCTCTTCCAGGCTCTTCATGTCCACCCCGCCAATTGGCCTGCCGTTCCATAAAAGGGGCTTGCTGCCTAAATACTCGATCCCCCAGTGAGCGAGCTCTGATGATAAATGCGGAAGCGAAGCGAATTGTCGCCACGCCGGTAGGTTACGGGAATGCCAATGGTATAATCCGCGTTGATAAGGTCGAAGGATAGAGGCAATATAACCGGTCAGAAATTCATCGCCGGTCCCGTCAGCAGCCACCGCAGGAAGAGATTGGAAAAGAAGCATGATACAGAGAGAGGCGGCGCACAAAAGTCCGGTAACATTGAGACAGGAGGTGATATGCAACAGCATGGTTACTTTATTCTCCTTTGAACTTTGAGGCCGCACTGTGAAAGGCCGCCTTGACTTCATCCCAGGCCTTTTCTGCGCCTGTCTTCAGGTTTTCCCATGCCTCATCTCCGGCGGTTTTTAACTCGTTCAGCTTTGTTGCGGCCTCATCTTGCTTTTGCTGCAGTGCTTCGATGATTTTGTAGTATTCGATCTTCGCCTCGGCCTTGCTCTTACCAGCCTTGGCTTTGAGCAGATCGATTTGAGCTTTCCATTCATCCAACTGCGCATCGAGCTTTTCTTCGTACGCTTTTCGTTTATCCTTCATAGCAACCCCCTCAAAGTTTCAAAGTTTAAATATTTTGCTTCCCATCAGCCCTTTTTGTTTCGAATAACCGCAATACAATGCCGCTCACGAGCGCAACAGCTCCCACAAGCGGCGGAAGAGGAAATGTTTTTGTCTTCTCAGCAGTCACCTGGAGAGGACCTATATCGACAACTTTCTCTCTGGTCGTGTAGGTGATGCCCTGATACGCAAAGGCCACAACCCCAACAACAATGAGTATGATGCCTAACAGTGTATTCGTTTTCATTTTAATCCTTCTTTCCATCCTTCAATCTGGCTGGATAAAAACCTTTCTTTATCACTAAGATTTTCGCCCCTGAATAACATTTACCAGTACCATTATAATGGCAATTACCAGCAGGATGTGAATGAACCCTCCCATAGTGTAACTGCTCACCAATCCTGCCAGCCACAGAACTATCAGTATTACAGCAATTGTCCACAACATTGAATCCTCCTTTCCGTCTTGACGAAGAGCCCAGGAGTGCGCCGCATCGCGCTAAACTCCTGGGCTGTGAATCAGTCTGTGATTATTTCAGGTGGAGCGTACCGAGCCTTCGACTTGATTCCGGTTCATGTGTTTCTACTTTCCAGCCTGCAGGCTGGGTGTCTGCTATTAACGTTCGATGACGATCTCGACGCGGCGGTTGTTGGCGCGCCCCTCTGGTGAAGTATTGTCGGCGATCGGGCTGCCTTCGCCCTTTCCGCGTGCCTGGATGCGGTCTGCTGGGTAGCCTTTCTGTACGAGGTAATCACGTACCGCGTCGGCCCGACGTTGCGAGAGACCCTGGTTGTAAGACTCGGAGCCAATTGAATCGGTATGTCCCTCCACGATGAGGTTGCGTGCGGGGATCGAAAGCAACGCTTTGGCAACCTGGTCAAGCTTTACCTGTGCAGAGGGCAACAAGGTTGACTTGGCGGATTGAAAAAGGACGCCACCGGAGAGCGTGACGACCAGTCCGCGTTCCTCTTCCTTGACAGCGGCGAGTTTTGCGAGTTCAGCCTGAGCAGCAGCCGTTCGCATCTCTGAGTCGAACAAATTCTGCTTCCCCTGCTCTACGATCTCGGCTTGTTGGTTCCGGAACTCGGCATCCGATTTGTCTTTAACTTCCTTGACCGTGGCGAGCTTGTCGAGTTCAGCCCGTGCTGCAGTTGTCTTCATCTCGGAGTCGCTTAAATTCTGCTTGCCCTGCTTTACGATCTCGGTTTGTTGGTCCCGGAACTCGGCATTTGATTTGTTTTTGACTTCCTTGTTGGCGGCCATAGCGCCAAGCACTCCCGCCTGTTCAGATTTGCGCTGGGCAACGTAAGCAAGGTCTTTTGTTGTGTGCGAATCGGGTTCGTCTATAAATGACTGTTCCGCTACGGCGAGCGCCTCATGCGCCTTGTGTAATTCCGCCGGTGCGAATTGCTCCGCTGGGCCTTCGCTTGCTTGCCGGTAGGCCGAACGAGCGTTTACGAGTTCATTTGGCGCCACGCTAGCGCAGCCGGTGAAAAGCGCGATGGACGCAACGAACGTGACTATGGTAAATATTTGCAGCGTTTTCATTAAAGCCTCCTTTTAGGTTTTGATTAGGTCATGGATCATGGGTTGTCTTTCCGGAGTTGGCGCACACGTTCCACTGCTGCCATGGCTTCCGACTTCTCGGCATTCCCGTGGGACAGTACGATGGCCAGCTCGGCGTCGGCTTCGGAGCGCGTCAGCATAGACTCGGCCTTCTCCTTCTCACCTTTCGCGGACAGCCCCTTGGCGAGTTCCAGTTCCTCCTTTGCCAGTTGCAAATAAAGCGAGGCTTGCGGTATTTTGGCCGCCCCGGCCTCCTCGGCAGCGCTGATCCCTGATGTTGACGCCTCTGTGCGTAGCGGGGCGTTTGAGCATCCCGAAACGATTGCGGCAGCCATAACGGCCACGGTGAACATCAAAATACGGATCTTGGATACATGTCTCATTTAGTCCTCCTTTTGTATTGAATACGTGGTTGTCTCATTGAATCCTCCTTGTTTTTTCAACTGATAAATATAAGTCTCTTTAATCTCTCTTTGTCTTTGTGTCTTTGTCTTTGAGCACTTTGAGCACGGCTATAATCCAATCCGGCTATTTCTATTGCTTCTCCTAATGTAACAGCAAGCAAATAGTCTGCCAATAGCCGAATAAAAATTATAAGTTCGGATTCATACTTTAATAACATTGGGTTATATTAACAGGAGACAAGGGCGAAAAAGTATTAAATGATTCGTTTGGCCTCAATATTTGGTGGAACCACAGCATATTGAGGTATTCTCTGAGCTCATAGCGGAAGTAGCTTTCCAACCCGCTCCCAGCGCCTTGATGAGCGATACACTTGCAGCAAGTCTTTGCCCGTTTAGTTTAACCACATTTTGTTTGTGGGTTAACTCAGCTACCTGAGCAACAATAACGTCGAGATATTGTTCAACGCCGGATTTGTAGCGGTTATTCGAGATATTCAGCATGCGTTTTGCGGATTCCAAAGCGGCATTTTCTTTATCAAGCTGTTGAGCAAGCAATTGCTGGGCGGCCAGTTGATCCTCCACATCCTGGAAGGCTGTGAGCACGGTCTGACGATACATGGCCACCGTACCATCGTAAGCGGCAAATGCAGAGGCCAGTTGAGCGCTGTTGCGGCCACCTGGAGATATAATCAAAAGTTGTGTTTAGGGAGATAGGTGGTGTATCCATCGGTTGATTGTTACCGAGGCAATTAACCGACCAAAAAAAAGGAAAGGATACACACACCATGAATAACGATAATGTAATTATAATCTAAAGTTTCACCGAAATGATGCATGGTTTACTCACGCGACCATCCGTAACAGCGCGTCCACGAAAGATTTTCGGGAGAGTTTCTGGTTTTTGTTGCAAACGGCATTAAAATCATCAGCCAACGCGGCCTTGGC
>NZ_JBAMMY010000315.1:0-1847 GCF_051233685.1 Desulfobacterium sp. N47 | reverse complement strand
GTGCGCTGAGAAAAGATGGTTACGTCTCCACTGCCCTGAACGATTGGCTGAAGTAATTAAAGGAGTCAAATTTGTGAATGGAATTGAAAAAAAATGGATCGCCGCCTAATTATTCCATACACAACTCTTGACTATAACTCTCTGCGCTGTAGTATTCTAAGCAACCGTTGGGAAGATTTTTGGGAACATCGGGCCGCAATCTGAAATCGTTACCCATAAATTTGTCGCACACCCTCTTTCCCTATCTTCCTTGATTGTTTATTCAAGATGTGTTAAAATAAAAAACATGAAGCAGGAAAAAAAATATATATTAGCCAAATTCAAGCCATTTTTGTGGTCTTATGATTTAGGGCAAATCGATTTGGAAAAAGATAAAAAACGGATAATCACTAATGTTTTGAATCTTGGTACAAAAGAAGCCACTGATTTATTATTTAAAATATATGACAAAGCTGAAATCAAAAAGCAAGTGGAAGAGCCTATGCCTGGCGAATGGAGCGACAAATCATTGAATTACTGGTCGCTTTTTTTTGATATTCAGCCACAAACGGCTAAACATGTTTTACGGCATCTTGGATAAAAAAAGGCAAGACTTATTGCCACAGCTATCTCCGCTTAAAAATGAATTTTATCTGGCAGGCGGCACAGCCCTTGCTCTGCAAATTGGTCATCGGGACAGCATTGATTTTGATTTTTTCAAAACCGGCGATTTTGACACGCAACAGCAGTTCCAAAAAATAAAAAGAGATTTAAACGCATACAAACTGACTAAAATCCAGGAAGAAATAAATACTCTTACCGTTCTGGTTGACAATGAAATAATACTTAGTTTTATCGGTTATAACTATCCGCTGATAAGAGAAACAATAAACGAAAAATATCTATGCATGGCTGCGATAGAAGATATTGCCGCAATGAAAATGTCAGCTATCCTGAGCCGCGCCAGCAACAAAGACTATATTGATCTGTATTTTATCCTGCAGACGCATAAACTAAACGATCTATTGGAACTTGCGCAAAAAAAATTTCCGGATATCGACATCAATCTGATCTTAAAAAGCCTTGTTTATTTTGCGGACATATCCACGGAACCGATCAATTTTAAAAATGACAAAACAGTTGACTTTGAAGATGTTAAATCTTTTTTAATCAAAACCGTTAAGAATTTAAATACTTAATCAAAAGTTTAATAGTTGAATGTCCCCAATACTACCTCTCTTCTATTTACTGTCGCGCTTTGTAATATGGTTAAGAATTTGCACCAGTTTTTCTGCGGCTTGCGGTATATTTTTGGCATCATGCTCAAGCGTTATTTGTCTGGCCGAAAGTTCTTTTCCGTAAAAAGCTCTGTTTGCATCATCATTTGCAAAGATTGTTGCACCTTTAAGAGAAATTCCGGCAAATAAACCTTTGGTCCTGGAGTATGAATAGATTTCCGATTTGAGCAGAATATCGGTTCCTGCTTCGAGGGTTCTGCCTACAGGACCTGCGGTGGCGCTAATATCACCGCCAAGCACAACCTTACTTTGCAGGATGGAATCCAAGCCTTTTTTGTTCATAACAAGGAGCACAAGGTCGATGGATTCAACGCCGACCTGAAATCCGAAACTGCCGCCTGCCACAGTAAAAAAAGCAGGAGGACTCCAATTGCCGGTTCTGGCATTGCGCGCACACACAACCCCTTCCCCGAAATTTCCGCCCACGAAATACAGCGGTGGTCGGGATTGTTTGAACAGCAAAATGCTTTTTTTAAGTGATAAACTGCTTATTCAGGCTGCTGCCTCTTTCCTGGGAAATGTTTCCCAGTAGACCATATCCGGTGTTTTTTTGTCAAGTTTTTGATGCGG
>NZ_JBAMMY010000314.1:0-12082 GCF_051233685.1 Desulfobacterium sp. N47 | reverse complement strand
TGCTGACTGAAGTGGATTTATCGATATTAAAATATTGCCCGATTTGTTTCATATTATCACGCCGAAGCACTCTGATCAGATAAATCAAAACATTTCTTGGTTCATTATACGACCCCCGTCTTGATTTATAAATATCTTTTTATCCATTCTTCTTTGTTTTTTGTAAGAATTGAGAAAATAAATGTCTTATGAAGCCAGTTCCATTTTTGTACTTGGGTATTAAACAATAGGCGGCAACATTAACCTTCCACATTTCCGATGCATCTTCGAGAAGCTCAACAAACATTGCATAATCCGCATCGTCTGCAAATATTTTCTCATCCCGCCTTCCGCGGTTCATAACATGGTACCATGCACCCGGATATTCTATTCTAAGCGGACATGACATGTTGCTTGTTTATTATGAAATAAAACAAAAGTCAAGAGCCAAAAGCAGACTTGACCCCAATTCTATTCCTTGCGCCTTGGACCTTTAACCTTTAACCTTGAACCTTGAACCTTTAACCTTTAACCTTTAACCTTTAACCTTATCAACATATCAACTTATGAACTTATAAGCTATTATTTTACACCCCGCCATTTAGTTTAATATCCACCTCCCACATTTTTTCAAATCCTGTTGCTTTGACTCATACAAAGTGTTAACAAATTCTTAAACCTTTTTTGCTCATTAGAAATTTGTTCTATTTATTCGTTATCTTACACGAAATATAAAAATGTCATCGAATTCAGATAAATATGTAATTTTTGATGTTGAGACAACCGGCTTTAACCCGCAGCATGGCGCAAGGATTATTGAAATCGGTGTTGTTCATATTGAAAACGGCAATATAATTTCAGAGTTCAAAAGCCTTATTAATTGCGGCAAAGCAGTTTCAAAACAAGCTCAAAAAGTCAACGGCATAACAAATGAGATGCTGTCGGGAGAACCAACTCCCGAAGAGGTTTTCCCCGATTTTCTTAAATTCATTTCAAAAAGCACCCTGGTTGCGCATAATGCCGTATTTGATATAAGTTTTCTTCGGTACGAACTTTCCCGTCTCGGTTTTGTCTTAAGCAATGACTACCTGTGCACTTTAAATATAAGCAGGAAAATCTTCCCGGATCTGGAAAATCACAAACTTCTTACAGTAGCAAAACATATTTTGGTCAACCTGCCGAAAAATCTGCACCTGCACCGGGCATTGGATGATGCAAGGCTCACGGCAATGATCTGGATGGAGATGATGCAAAGATGATTTATATAATAATTGGAAGGGGGTAGAATAAATGGACGATCTATCGCCGTCGGACTTAAAAACAATCCTGCATTCCAAACGAGCCAATATGTACTACCTGGAACATTGCCGTGTCATGCAAAAAGACGGACGTGTATTGTATCTCACTGAAACCACCAAAGACAATCTTTACTTTAACATACCTATTGCCAATACCACAGTGATACTCTTAGGCACAGGCACTTCCATTACCCAGGCTGCGGTGCGCATGCTGGCCCAGGCAGGTGTACTCCTTGGATTCTGCGGCGGAGGCGGCACTCCGCTTTATATGGGCAATGAGATCGAATGGCTGACTCCGCAAAGCGAATACCGGCCAACGGAATACCTGCAAGGCTGGCTTTCTTTCTGGTTTGATGATGATAAGCGCCTGCAAGCTGCAAAAAAACTGCAAAATGCCCGCATCGGCTATTTACGACAAATCTGGAGCAAGGATCGCGAACTTAAACTTGCGGGTTTTGATGCCGGTGATCCAGCCATTTCTCACGCACTGGATGCCAATGAGGCACAAATCGCCACAGCGCCAAATACTACCAATCTGCTAACCACAGAAGCCCAACTTACCAAACAACTTTATAAAATAGCAGCCCGGCATACAAACATGACCGGCTTTATCCGTGAACGGGAATCTACCGACAAAGCTAACGATTTTCTCAACCATGGCAACTATCTCGCTTACGGACTTGCCGCTTCAACGCTTTGGGTGTTGGGCATACCTCACGGATTTGCAGTAATGCACGGCAAAACCCGGCGCGGCGCACTGGTGTTTGACATTGCAGACATAGTCAAAGATGCTGTTGTTTTACCATGGGCGTTCATCTGCGCTAAAGAAAACGCAACCGAGCAGGAATTCCGCCAGCAATGTTTGCAGGCATTTATCGATCATAAAGCCCTGGATACAATGTTTGATCAGGTCAAAGAAATTGCTCTGCAGGGCAAAAAGCAAAATATGGAGGATGCCCCGTTATGATGGTGACCTTCATATCCCAGTGTGAAAAAAATGCCCTCAAAAAAACCCGCCGGGTGCTCGATGCCTTTGCAAACCGCATCGGAGACAATGCCTGGCAGACCGTCATCACGGAAGATGGCCTTAATACCGTAAAAAAAATGCTGCGGCAAACCGCCAGCAAAAGTACGGCAGTTTCCTGCCACTGGATCAGAAGCCGCTCCAGAAGCCAGTTTTTATGGGTGGTGGGGAATAAGAGTAAGTTTGATGAACAGGGCGTGGTGCCGGTAAATAGTACACAAAAGACTATTACACAATTTGAAAATGACTGGCATTATCTGCCGGTTATTAAAGCGCTTGCTGCACTTGCAGCTCTAATTCATGACTGGGGAAAAGCCACTGAATTGTTCCAGAAAAAACTGAAAAATCATTCCAGATTAGGTGATCCAATGCGTCATGAATGGATTTCCTGTTTATTGTTGCATGCGTTAATCAAAACAACTGACAGTCAGAATAATGACAATCTCTGGCTGATGACTCTGGTCAATGGCAAACTTGATGAAGCACTGATAAAAAGCACTGTAAAACAACGTGAACAAAAACCGCTAAAACAACTCCCTCCAGCGGCGAAATTAATTGCCTGGTTGATCGTGTCGCACCATAAAATGCCTTTGCCATGCGATACAAAAAGTTGGCGGGATGAACCTGCACCTGATATTGAGTCGGTTTTAAAATATATTTCCCAAGATTGGGGTTATGAAAATCGTTACGATGAAAAGGAATATCTGAAAAGGCTCAATGCGTGCTTTGAACTTCCCAACGGCTTTTTAAGCAAATCCTCACGGTGGCTAAAACAACTAAAAAAATGGGCAGAACGCCTGCAAAACTGCTTGCCCATGATTGAGCAAAGCATAAGTGATGGGGGCTACCGCTTGATCTTATATCATACCCGTTTATGCTTAATGCTGGGAGATCATTATTACTCATCGCAACCTGCGGATAAAAACTGGCATGATACAACGGGATTGTTCGCTAATACGGACAATAAAAAGGCATTCAAACAAAAACTGGATGAGCATCTTGTGGGCGTTATGAAATACGCTCTTCACACGGCCCATTTATTGCCCAAATTTGAACATGAGCCGCCCGCAGCCCAAGGCATACTTGCATTCAAAAAGCCCAGTCCAAAGGCTTTTGATTGGCAAAATAAAGCGGTTGAAAAAATAAGCGTATGGCGGGAGCAACAAGGCAAATCGCAATACGGTTTCTTTGCCGTCAATATGGCCAGTACCGGCTGTGGCAAAACCATTGCCAATGCCAAAATCATGCGGGCGTTATCTTCAGATGGTGACAGCCTGCGCTATATTCTCGCTTTAGGTTTACGTACGCTGACCATGCAAACAGGGGATGAATACCGTGAGCGGATAGGACTGGATAACAGTGAACTCGCAGTGTTGATCGGCTCCAAAGCCATTATGGAGCTTCATAATCAGGCAGCACACAATAATGAATATTTAGGAGATAATCCATTAGGTTCTGAATCTATTGAGCCCTTATTAGATGAAGATGTCGATTTTTCATGCGATATTCCGGAAGAAAGCCTGGCAACAGTGCTCAAGCAACAGCGTGACCGTAAATTCCTTTATGCCCCTGTGTTGGCCTGCACCATCGATCATATAATGGGAGCGACGGAAACCAAACGGGGTGGCCGGTATATATTGCCAGGTTTACGCCTGATGTCATCTGATTTAGTCATTGATGAAGTGGATGACTTCACCGACAGCGATTTGATTGCCATTGGCCGTTTAATCCACCTTGCCGGGATGTTAGGCCGCAAGGTGATGATTTCATCCGCCACGATTCCGCCCGATTTGGCTGAAGGTTATTTTAACGCATACCGCGCCGGTTGGCTGATATATAAACAAACCCGTGATGCCAGCTGCAAAATTGGCTGTGCATGGATAGATGAATTCAAAACAAGCATAAAAAGCATTAATGAACGTCAACATCATGATTCGATCACATCTTATCGTGACAATCACCAGCAGTTTATCACAAAACGAGTGGAAAAGTTAAGCCGGCAACAGGCAAAGCGCAAAGCTGATATAATTGAATGCCAAAACATTATTGATGAATATGAAAGTGATGAAACCAAGCAAGAACAATATTTTTCCAAAATCCGGCAGGCCATATTGGTTAAACATAAGCATTACCACTCTGAAGATAAGCGAACAGGCATAAAAGTTTCATTTGGTGTCGTGCGTATGGCAAATATAGTTCCCTGTATATCTTTGAGTAAATATCTCATTGAATGCGACTGGTCCGATGATATTGATGTCAGGGTCATGGCTTACCACTCTCAGCAGGTACTTCTTTTGCGTCATGAGCAGGAAAAACATTTGGACAGCATACTCAAACGCAAAGAAAATATTGGTGAATTGCCGAATGCTTTTTTTAATACAGTAATCCGTGAGCACTTGGACAACAGTTCCGCCAAACAAATGGCCTTTATTCTGGTGGCTACACCAGTGGAAGAAATTGGTCGCGACCATGACTTTGACTGGGCGATAGTGGAGCCGTCATCCTTCCGCTCTATTATCCAGCTTGCCGGCCGTGTTCTCAGGCATCGGGAAGGTACGGCTGATTATCCTAATATTTCTTTGTTGCAATATAACTGGAAAACAGTCAAGGCAGGGAATCAGCCGGGAAAAAAATATTTCTGCCGTCCGGGTTATGAAGACAAGATCGTGCTGAACACTCATAATCTATGTCAACTTATTGATACAAAGTCGGTTGCAGAAACTGTAAATGCCATTCCACGCATTCAGAAGCCGATACATTTGAATTATCGAAATTCGCTGGTCGATTTAGAACATATGGTTACTCAAAATATACTTGCAAACTATACTGGTGTTGGGCCGGAAAAACTGCAAGGTTATCTGGCTGAAACATGGTGGTTAACAGCGTTGCCTCAAGCCCTAAATCCATTTCGTAAAGGTGAACCAAATATTAAGGTATTTTTGATGTATGATTCGGATAAAGAAAGTTGTGTATTTGTAGAAAAGGATGAACAAGGTTACCCGATTAACCGTGAAAATATCTTACAAATACATCATCAGGGTATCAGCAAAAAACAGGAAAGCAGATTATGGCTAAAACGAGACTATAATGAATTACTTGGAAATTATGCAGCGCAAACAGATAGCAGTAAAAAATCGATTTCGCTTCGTTATGGGGAATTGAGTTTTGTATATCGAGAAGGTCAGGAATATGAATATTCAGATGAATTTGGCCTTATAAAAATTTAAGAGGAGGTAACTATGGCAGATCCGGCAATAGATGCTTTTTTTCAAGAAAAAAAAGAAGCATGGCTCAAAAAGAACCTCAAAGCTTCTATGGAAGAATCAGAAGTACGAGAGAATCAAATGGAATGTGATCAGTTGTTTTCAAGGGAGGTATGGCTCCCAAAAGCTGCAAAAAAAGCGGGAAGCAGAGCTTTTTCAACACATCCAAGCAAGTACAGTCATCCGAGTACAGGTATAGGTAAGAAAAACCTTAATAATCATACTTATGTGAGCCCTGTAATATGTACAGCAGAAAAAGCTGCTGATGGCTTTCTAAGGAGTGGAAATGTAAAAGCAGAATTAGACTCTTTAGGAGACGCCGCTGCGTTGGATGTTGACAATTTTCTCAAATTACAAATGACGGATGGCAATACTTTGCTAAAGCATATTGAAATTGAAACAGACTTGGCAAAAAAGATACTAAATATTCAATCAGAATCATATGATTCATTAAGGAAAGGCTTTTTGGAAATAGCAAGACCTGCTTCAGAAATTGCAACTAGCTCTAAAATAAAACAGGTCTATTTTCCGGTGTTGGACGAGTACCACCTACTTTCATTACTCAGCAATTCGGGCATAATTTTTGAGTTGAGAAAGCGAATTGACAGTTTACGGTTCTCTGATGAAGTAAAAGAAATAAGAGAGAAAAAACGAAACAGTACATACTGTGAACAGGGATTTGCTGAGTTGTATAGCATCACAACCATTGGCTATGGTGGTGCTCAGCCGCAAAATATAAGTGTGTTAAACAACCAATACCGTGGTAAGGCATATTTACTAATCTCCTTGCCACCTACCATACAAAAACGCGACATTCGTTTTCCGAAACAAAATTTCTTTATCGAGTCATTCCGTTATTTCGAATATCGAGAAGTCTTTGATGCACTGCACAAGCTGTTCAAAACTGATTACAACAATATACGTATTCGGGAAGTGCGTGACTATCGTCTTCAGGATTTAATGGATCGTATTATTGACAAAATGTGGGCAGTTCGTGCTGTTTCTAAAGAACAATATTGGTCAGAGAACTCTCAGTTAAAACCACATCAGAAAATTTGGCTTTGTGATGAATTCCAGCAAACCCGAGAAGAAGAAAATGAATGGCTCGACAAACTGTGCATGGAGATTTCCGTTTGGACCGTCAGAACCTATGAAAAATTATTGGGCAAGCAGGCGTATAAGTTAGGAGAATCGGAACGGACACATATTCATGAGATTGTAACTCAAAACAAGGAGGCGCTACGATGATTGGAGATATCAGACGGCTTTTGCTCTTGCCACATATCAAAATTCATAATGCCAATGCACTATCAAGCCCTTTTACAATCGGCTTTCCTGCAATGACGGCATGGCTAGGCGCTGTTCATGCGTTGCAGCGAAAAGTTAATGGTAGTGGCTTGACAAATGTGAATTTTGACAGCGTGGCAGTTGTTATCCATGATATGGAACTGCAAACCTATAAAGGCGCCGGTGATTATGTCCATTCAATTATCGGCATGGGTAATCCACTGGACAAAGACGGCGAAAGATCATCATTCATCGAAGAAGCCCGATGTCATCTGGATGTTTCTCTACTTATTGAATTCCCTCGCATTGATAAAGACGATGAAGAGGCATTAATAGAAAATGTTTCCCATCATCTAGATGCCTCCCTGAAAATAGCTGGTGGAGATATATTATATTTTCAAAAGCCGCTACTTCACAGGATAGAAGAAGGCAACTATACCGAACTGCGTAAACTTACTCGCCAGTTAATGCCGGGCTATGCCATAATTGAACGGTGCGAATTGATGATGGAGGCAATGGAGCAAGGCCAGGATGCGATAGCTGCCTTACTTGATTATCTGGCTGTTCATCATACCTGTGAGCAAGATGATACAGGTAATATCATTTGGACAAGCCAACGGCAAACTTCGGGATGGATTGTTCCAATCGCTACAGGCTTCCATGGTATTACTGAATTAGGACAGGCAAAAAACCAACGCGACCCTGAGACACCGCACCGCTTTGCCGAAAGTGTTGTAACTCTGGGTGAGTTTCGTATGCCGCACCGTATTCATTCCCTGGATGAAATCCTGTGGTCATACCACACAGACTTGGAAAAAAATCTTTACTTATGTCAACAAACCGATCGAAATAAATTAAACAACCAATAGTTATGAATAGGAGAAGAAATCATGGCAATAAAAGAGAACACTGCATCAGTACTAGCTTTTGAGAAGAAATTAGTTCCTTCCGATGGACGGATGTATGGAACTAAGTGGGAAGATCGTAAAAGTGCAATCCCTTTAAAATTACAGGAAAAATCTGTTAGAGGCACCATCTCGAACCGTTTAAAATCTTCAATTCAGAATGATCCGGCAAAATTAAATGCTGAGGTTGAAAAGCCTAATCTTCAGACAGTTGATGTCAGCGCCTTAGGGACTGAAGAAGATACACTGAAACTTCATTTTACTTTAAAAGTTCTTGGTGGAGTGGAAAATCCATCAGCCTGTAACAACGCCGCGTTTAACCAAAGCTACAAAACTGCGGTCAAAGACTATATCAGCCGGGAAAAATTCAGTGAGCTGGCAAAGCGATATACAACGAATATCGCTAATGCCAGGTTTTTGTGGCGCAACCGGGTAGGCGCAGAAAATATAGAAGTACAGGTAAATGCCTTAAATAAAGGCTCGGAGCAGTCCTGGGTTTTTGATGCAACCAAGTTCAGTACAAGAAATTTTGATTTGAATGATGCTAAAGTGTCTTCATTGGCAGAACATATCGCCTATGCATTATCAAGCGAAAACGATTTTCTGATGCTGGAAATTATCTGTTATGCCAAAGTTGGAAAAGCGCAAGAAGTCTATCCCAGCGAAGAACTGGTGTTAGACAAGGGTAAAGGGAAGAAAAGCAAGGTGCTTTATTCTGTGGATGGCATAGCCGCTATGCACTCGCAAAAAATCGGCAATGCATTGCGCACTATTGATACCTGGTATCCTGAATTTGGCGATCCGGCAACTTCAGCAGGTCCTATCGCCATTGAACCATATGGCGCAGTGACAAACCTTGGGAAAGCTTATCGTACGCCAAGAGATAAACAGGATTTCTACACTTTCTTTGATAAATTTGCTCGGGGAGAAAAACTGGAGCGTATCGAAGATGAACACTATGTCATGGCGGTTCTGGTGCGTGGTGGTGTTTTCGGCGAAAGTGACAAATAAGGAGAATATATGAACTACTATCAAGAAATATTCTTATTGCCCAATGCAGATATAGGTATTTTTTTTCTCTGGCAAAAGGTTTATCAGCAGATTCATCTTGCGTTGGCTGAAAATAAAATTGCAGATAATACTTCTCCCGTTGGTGTAAGTTTTACAGAATATAATGCCGGCAAATATTCTCTTGGTACAAAACTACGGCTCTATGCGGAAGAAGAGAAATTGCTAGAAAAAATGCAATGTGAGAAGTGGCTTAACCGGCTCAAAGATTATGTGCATATTTCCCCAATAAAGTCTGTGCCTGAAAAATTAGCCGGGCATGCCTGTTTCAAGCATATTAAACTCAAAGGCAACAAGGAAAAGTTGGCAAGGCGCAGATCCAAACGTAAAGGGGAAACAATGCAACAGGCCCTGGCACATTTTGAAGATTTTGAAAAGCAACAAAGCAAACTGCCTTATATCAATATGACCAGCCAGACAAACGGGCAGCGTTTCCGTTTGTTTATTGAAAAACAGGTGATGGAGGTTCCACAAACCGGTTTGTACTCCTGTTATGGGTTGAGCAATACAACCACAGTGCCGTTGTTTTAACCTAAAAAAACGGTCTAATAAATTTTGTTTTATTATCAATAAGTTTAAGTATAGCTGTTTTTTTTGGGTTTTTGGGACAATTTCTACTAAGCATATATTATAACTTATTTTTTTACTGTAATGTTGCAGTTCACCGCCGCACAGGCGGCTTAGAAATCTTAAAGATTTTGATAAAAATGGGCGCGTAATGTTCACCGCCGCACAGGCGGCTTAGAAAATAATCCAGGAGCGTTTTATAATCACATTCTCGTTCACCGCCGCACAGGCGGCTTAGAAATGCGACTGAGGCCACGTTAGCGATTATGGCAGGTTCACCGCCGCACAGGCGGCTTAGAAATGATACAAACAATTTAGAATCATTGCACTGACGTTCACCGCCGCACAGGCGGCTTAGAAATACAGAAACCCAACACAGTGCTCTTCTTGAGAGTTCACCGCCGCACAGGCGGCTTAGAAAGTTGGTTGGCCGTTGGTTGGTTTGCTGGTTAGTGTTCACCGCCGCACAGGCGGCTTAGAAAACAATAAATTTATTGATACATATCCACATCATGTTCACCGCCGCACAGGCGGCTTAGAAATATGAGGAGTATTTCCGATGATAATAGTTGATGTTCACCGCCGCACAGGCGGCTTAGAAAAAATTACGGCAATTTGTTGTGGCAAAAAGCCCGTTCACCGCCGCACAGGCGGCTTAGAAAGTGGCGATAACCGAGACTTCCAAGGTCTTCGTGTTCACCGCCGCACAGGCGGCTTAGAAATTTTTAAAGTGTTTATTACCAAACAGTACACAGTTCACCGCCGCACAGGCGGCTTAGAAATCTTCTTCCTTTATCTTAGCCTCGGCCTCAGCGTTCACCGCCGCACAGGCGGCTTAGAAAAGTGCGAACACGTAATTCTGATTTGCTTGATTGTTCACCGCCGCACAGGCGGCTTAGAAATCGTAAACCGTTACAAAGCGTCCATTTTTGTCGTTCACCGCCGCACAGGCGGCTTAGAAACGAATATTTGAAATGTGCTAAAACTCAAACTAGTTCACCGCCGCACAGGCGGCTTAGAAAATCTGGAGGTATGCCCCCAGAGGCAATAGGCGGTTCACCGCCGCACAGGCGGCTTAGAAATATTATGCGGGGATCTTCCGGTACGCCACCTTGTTCACCGCCGCACAGGCGGCTTAGAAATACATATTTTCCGTTTGTGTATTTTATCATTTTGTTCACCGCCGCACAGGCGGCTTAGAAAAGGTTATAGTTTATCTAAACGGTTAGATGATTGTTCACCGCCGCACAGGCGGCTTAGAAATTTCGAGAAAGGTGATAGTAGATGCCATAGCCGTTCACCGCCGCACAGGCGGCTTAGAAATTACGCTTCCACGGTCAAAGGCTAATTCAAAAGTTCACCGCCGCACAGGCGGCTTAGAAAGCGGACGGGACGAGCTTTGCATCCATGTTTTCTGTTCACCGCCGCACAGGCGGCTTAGAAAACAAACGTCTGTTGAGAGTTTTGACCAATTTAGTTCACCGCCGCACAGGCGGCTTAGAAACATTGCCTACATATGCCGCTTGGTGATATTTCGTTCACCGCCGCACAGGCGGCTTAGAAAATCCTATTGAACCGGCTATCGGAATTGACATGGTTCACCGCCGCACAGGCGGCTTAGAAAAGCGTCGTAAGAGTCCTCAACTCGTACCCATAGTTCACCGCCGCACAGGCGGCTTAGAAATTTTAAATTCTGCTTCAATCTTTTTAATTTTATGTTCACCGCCGCACAGGCGGCTTAGAAATGGGGCTGCATGGTTTAGGTTTTAGTCCTTAGGTTCACCGCCGCACAGGCGGCTTAGAAAAATACTTGTTTGTCTTTCTTTTAATTCAGCCAGTTCACCGCCGCACAGGCGGCTTAGAAAGCAAAGGGGATGGATGACGAAAGCAACTTGGGGTTCACCGCCGCACAGGCGGCTTAGAAAGCTTGCAGAACTCGGCACGGGCTTCATTATCTGTTCACCGCCGCACAGGCGGCTTAGAAATCCGAAAGGACTACATTGCCAAAGCATCCGGCGTTCACCGCCGCACAGGCGGCTTAGAAAAACCTTTTGACGCAACTGCCCGATGAGTGTACGTTCACCGCCGCACAGGCGGCTTAGAAAGACTTACTTACAAGCCGTCTGCTTTAGCTGACGTTCACCGCCGCACAGGCGGCTTAGAAAAGTATAACAGCATGAACCCGTTAAAGCCTGATGTTCACCGCCGCACAGGCGGCTTAGAAATGAAGGAGGCAGTCTCCTTGCCCCATTATTATGTTCACCGCCGCACAGGCGGCTTAGAAATGATAGTCGATTTGACCTTTATTCTCGTCTAAGTTCACCGCCGCACAGGCGGCTTAGAAATGATAAAACCTTATACGGATTGTAAGTTTATCGTTCACCGCCGCACAGGCGGCTTAGAAATGAATATGCTGGCAAAAGACGAAGAGTCGGAAGTTCACCGCCGCACAGGCGGCTTAGAAACATTAGCAGAAATATTAAAGGCTGCGTTTGAGGTTCACCGCCGCACAGGCGGCTTAGAAATGAAGATAGTCTGCATAAAGATACTATGGAGTGTTCACCGCCGCACAGGCGGCTTAGAAATTGATCAAAACGTTGATCAAGGTGGGAAATATGTTCACCGCCGCACAGGCGGCTTAGAAAGGTAAGCTCTGGACTCCAGTCAACGGGGGTTGGTTCACCGCCGCAC
>NZ_JBAMMY010000131.1:0-4314 GCF_051233685.1 Desulfobacterium sp. N47 | reverse complement strand
TAATAAATAAGATTGCATAAAAGATAACAAAGCGTTACACACTCGACCGGGAACCCGCGCCTTTTTTCCAAATAACCTTGGTTGAGTTAAACGTGGTTAAAACACAGCCGGTTTGTGTTCCCGGCCGGTGAACTTTGTGTTGAGCCTGTCGAAAAAGCCAAAAAGTCGCCTTTTCTTGCTTGTAACTGGTTGAATTTACTATGTGTGATTTTCTGAAAAAGAGCAGAAATGGACTTTTTCGACAATCTCGTTAGCCGTTTGAAACAGGTTTGGTTGCGCAAAATGGGAGAGTAGCAATGGATAATAATGATTCATTCTTAGACTCTAAGATTGTGCGGATGTTCTTTTGTTTAGTTTTGAGAGATGTTATTCTGCACAATCCGACAGTGGGTCGCACAGAAGAAAAGGGGGGTACTCTGACAGATGAAGAATGGGAGGAGGAGTTTTGCGATTCTGTGAATCTTCAATTAGAGGCACTATTGGAACCTCTGGATTACCAAATTGCCTTTGATAGGAAAACTGGAGTTCGTCCATTTGAAAAACAGCAATCAACCTATCTCATTCCTTTTCTGGTTTCCAAAGTACATGAATTCAAGGCTGAAAATATTATTATCCCAAAACCCGGTTACTCAGGTTTCAAAGTCGAAGATAGAGCCTTGTCTTCGGTTCAGGAAACGTTGGCCCAGGATATTCGTGACACGCTAGGCACAAACGTGACGATCCATGAACTCGTATTCAGTATGGTCACGTCAAGAAGTTTTGTTTTTGAAATCTATTATGAGGGTAGTTTCAGAGTTAAACGTGAGTTTTCTGATGAAGATATTGAATCTGAGGGCGGTGTTAGAGATGCATTGGAATCATTCTTTGATGAAATAGTGTCGGCCCATTGAGCCGTTTGGATTCCAGGTAACGAGCACGCCGTCAAGACGTCAAAGAAGCCGCAACAATGAATATCTCTTTGGTGTTTATTATGCGCCACACATCGGTTTCAGTGAGAGTGACATTCAGGGTGAGGGATGCTACGCGATAAGAGGCGATGCCTCCACTGATGAGGTCAATGAGCATGGTATTGATTTCGAGGACACTTTGGTGGATGTGACCAATGCATTGCTGAACTCAATCCTCAATGAAAATCTGCCACCCGATGCTGATCTAATTTCCAGTGAAATCAACTATGTTGACGATCCAGAGGAAGCCTTTGATATTTATGACGAGTTGATATGTTAACAAAAACAGTATTTGGAGGCTATTATGCTGGAACGACCAGAAAGTGAATTACAAATTGTAACGCCCCGTGATCCTCTACCTACGGTTGAGATTGATATTGATTCTATCCCTGAAGGCTTGCATGGTTATAGCGATCTGGTAACGAGGGCATTATCTTCTGTTGCTGAGAAATCTATAAATTTGAGGGCTACGATTTATGTCTACCAAGGCATGAGTATCAATTTTCATCAGCAAACGTGGTCTGCTTTTTTCGGTGTTGCTGGTGACAAGAAATTATTGGATGTGCTGCTAAATGCATTTCAATCAGCGAAAGTGGGGTATGTCAGACTCAGCGACCACACCAATCCATCAACGGCAACCAGGGATTTTCATGTTCAGGATGGCCATGTTTGGCGTCCGTTAGAAGCAGGTACTTGGTACACCGAATCACAGGGCGAGAAAAATTTAGAGGAAGATTCTGTTTCGGAAACTGAAGATTTGGAGCTTGATGCGGAAGTAACCAATGGGGAAGGTTGTCGAATATCTATTCCAACCCGTTTTAGGGTTGCACGAGCCGACGCAAGCGTTGGATCTGTTTGCAAGAAAATTGAAGAAGTATTTGGGGTTCCAGAAGGAGCTGTCAAACTATGTGATCCTAACGGAAGGCCTTTACGTAGGGACGCAAAAATATCAACTTTGCGAAGACGCTGGGAACAGTAATTTTAGTGACTTCGGCTAACAAGGCAAATGCACTCGGACAGCCAAAAGCTGCCGGTGATTTGGAGCGTTGTGCCTACGATGAAGACGAGTAATATGAGTTCACATAAAAAAAGAAAACAACATTATGTATGGAGACAATATCTTATATCTTGGGCTATAGATGAAAAAATATTCTGTTTACGTGAAAAAAGAATAATAAATCCAAATTTAATGGGGGTTGCTCAACAAAGAGATTTTTATAAACTTAATGAGTTAAAAGTCGATGATCTTGAATTCATAATGAGTTTCATAAAAAAATCGCCAAAAGAATCAAGGCAAGGACATGCAAAATTGTTGAGTGCATTCACTTATGCACATCGTGTATTAAAAGAAATTTCCAATATATCAGAGTCTAAACAGGCGAAAGAGGCAATTGATTTGTGCCTTCACAATTTAGATGAAGATCTCCATTCTGGGATAGAATCTATCGGAGGGCAATATTTAGAGAGTTTACTTAATAGGGATACCTCATTTTTTAAAACTGATAAGGGCTTTTTGGATTTTATTTATTATCTGAGTGTTCAATATATGCGTACAAAAAAAATCAGAGAATCAACATTGAACGCATTTATATCTACACCACATTACGACATTATGAAAAATTCATATAATGTATTAAATCATATTTTTGCAACAAATATGGGTGGTAGCCTTTATCTTGATAGACATACTTATAAAATGATGATGATAGAAAATTATTCAAAAACAGATTTTATAACGGGGGACCAACCTGTAATAAATATTTTTTCACTAAGCACTCCTAAGAATATTGCTCCTGATAATCTTGCGTTTTATTACCCAATATCCCCCAAATTGGCAATTCTTGTTATAGAAAAAAATAGATTTGAAGGTTTGGAAACATTAACAGTTACTGATAAAGAAGTGCATTCTTACAATAAAGCAATAATACAATGTTCACATGAGCAAGTGTATTCTTTAAAGAAAAGCACACTTGAATCTTTAATGAATTAACATAAAATGGCACAACAATTTTCTGCACCTGACCGGTGTTCCGCTGCGCTCCACACCAGCAGGTGAGAAATACGTTAGGGCTAAGATGGAAGGCATCGGAGGGGATATGACACCGCACTTCAAACGCTTAGAGTTCAAGTGCAAGTGTATCAACATTTCGACAACATATGCCACCGGACCTATCTTATGGCCTGACAGCGCTTCTGAGTTCGAAGTCGGCGATGATGTAACAACACAGATTGGGCACTACAGAACATGGGCCGACAACATTGACCCGGACTGCTTGAGAGAGGCGCGAAAAGAGATAGAACAAAGAGTGGAGTCGTTCATGTTGGGAATGCGGTTTCTTGGCAACGCAAAATTCTCCCAAGTCGATGAACGTTTGTCCTACGTAACAGAGGCTGGTGAAGAATACCAGATAACCAGCGACATGGACGTAGAGGCAATCATACGCCGTTCTAAAGGCGAAGAGTTTAACTATGGTTCCGCGGTGCTTCCCTCTATGACATGCCGCGGGTCAGGCTTTACTTCGCCGGTACCCTTTCCACAGAGAATGCCTTCTGTCCCGCTCGTCCTTAAGAGGCACATACTGAACGTTATTCAGGCGGAGGAACTGGATGGGTACTCGGAACATTATGAGGATGAGCAATTGAAGCGATGGTTTCTTGTAGTCGAAGAATTGGAAGTGGAAATTTCAAGTCAAGAATACAAAGATCTGCGGAGCGCAAGAAACTTCATCTCCCATCCCATGTCAAGAGCGAAGGAAACCATTGCTTTTCTAAAAAGAGAGATTCCATCATCGGTGTATTTGAATTCGGATAAAAAGGAGGAAGCCCGCTATTCGCGAGACAATCCGACACATAGAGCTGTTGTGTCGAAATACCAAACGGTCGCTAGATCGTGGGCTAAGAAGCTGATTGAAAGAGAAATATTACTAAAGGGAGGCTATATCCGGCCCTAACCCGGCGCTGAAGCGGATCGCCGAAAAAGCTGGCTCCCGCTTAGCTTTCCGTTATCTTGAGCATTAAATTGAAAAATGAGAGATATGCAACAAAATAAGATGCACAACAGTCCTATAATATTTATACTTCTTGGGATGCTCCTTGCTGTTTTTATATTTTAGACAGTACTAAAGGCTGGAATCCATATGGTTGGTGGTTCTTAGCTACATTTGCCTCAGCAGTAACAGGTGGGATTATCGGTCTTTTTTTATTCAATTACCTGAACAAGGCAAAATAATAAATAAGATTGCATAAAAGATAACAAAGCGTTACACACTCGACCGGGAACCCGCGCCTTTTTTCCAAATAACCTTGGTTGAGTTAAACGTGGTTAAAACACAGCCGGTTTGTGTTCCCGGCCGGTGAACTTTGTGTT
>NZ_JBAMMY010000310.1:0-1084 GCF_051233685.1 Desulfobacterium sp. N47 | reverse complement strand
CTGCTGAACTTTTGTCATACGGATATCATTCCCGCCTTGATTGTTCGAAAATGGAACGGGTTTATTATCCATAAATCTCAAAACATCGTCTTCAAAATCTCTAAGCCGTTCAAGTAAATTCCGGGATTTTGACCTCTTGATCCGACCCCTTTTTCCTTTTTTCTTAGGAATGTCCGGTAAAGGACATTCTAGTTCGGCTTCTTTTATCAAAGCTCTGTATTCAAACCGGTATTTATCCGATTCTTTGACCTCCAATACACCGCCAGCATCGTTTACCTTGGTGTTAATCGTTTCAAGAAGAGTTTTCATCTTTTGCGCCCACTGTTGGCTATCCTGTTCAAAAGCTCTTGCCAGTTCCCTTAAATGATGAGCGTTGCACAAAGCGTGGGTGCAATTGAGCGTATAGTAAGGCTTCCAGTGATCGTGGCACAATATCCCTTTGAAGTTCGGCAGAACTCCCATATCGATCATGGCTGTCATCCCTCTTTTCTCATGAGGATAAAAATATGTCCAGGACGTATTGGATGCCAAATGCAGCCAATGTCCTTTGCCCCCCATGTTGATACCCGTTTCATCTGCATGTAAAACATCCGAAGCAGCCAGTTCGGTTTTAACCCGCTCTTCAAATCCGGCCAAAAGCTCATAGGCCTCTTTGTTGAAATTGAATATCGAGCCATCACTGACCGGCATAAAAACCTGGTCGGCAAAATAATCCTGCACCCTGTTGTACGGGATCATCTGAAATTGCGACATATATACCGATTGCGCTTTAACTCCCGTACCGTATTGAACCGCCCCGGCAACACCCTCCGGAAAAGAGGCGATATACCGATTGCCCTTTTGATCTTCAAGTACCTGTGCCCGGTATTCAGTTACGACCCTGGACAGGTCGATGTCAAACACCTGCCGGGATTCGAAACCAACGTGCTTGTATCTGCCCGGCGGCAGTAAATCGCGATCTGCTTCTATCTCCTTAATTTCATCAGGGTCATCAACCTTCTTGAGCGTTTTACCGATATGGCCATTCTGGCCTCCGGCCTTTTTGCCTGTCGGGATCTTCGACTCTTTCGCCCTGTTTCGATCA
>NZ_JBAMMY010000309.1:0-1938 GCF_051233685.1 Desulfobacterium sp. N47 | reverse complement strand
AGGGAAATTGACGAATGTCTGGTGATAAAAATATGTAAAGACCTTGGAATACCAAAGCCATGACAAAATCACTCAAGCCAACCCATTTTACAAGCCTGCCGTTTTATTATAACTGCATATTTTACTGACACCATAAAGAGGTGTGAAATACTATGGCAGAAGCAATAAAAGTTTGGTATGATAAAGAGGGAGACTACCTTGAAGTTCTCTTTGAAAGGAAAGCCGGTTATTTTAAAGAGACCGAAAACGATGCAGTAATGGAAAAACTTGATGATAAAGGAAACATTATAGGTTTTTCTATATCGAAAGTCAGTGCTCTGAAGGAACAGAAGCCTCTTTCAATTGAATTAAAAAGACACGTTGCCTGGCAACAGGCCTAAAGCTCCCCGTTATCTGCAACGGGGAGCTTTAACCTAATACAATTTTTCTAAATTCTGAGGTATAAGGCTGTTCCCCTGATCAATTTCAAGCAAGTTTAAGAGTGTAATACAACCCTTATTCTGGCACTAACCCACTTTGATAAAGACATCATATAAAATAGCATAAAATAATAGACGTCGCGATTACTACCCCAGCATCCGCTAAATCGCCAAATATCCAAATCACCCGTCACTGTCCACCGCGGACGGCACGCACATAATAATAATTAGACTTACTGCCGTAGTTGACGAGGCCGTAGTAGAAACCTACGTACCGCGCGAAACACGTATAGGAAAACGATAACAACAATGCCATTATATTTTTATTTTATCGCTTAGTCTATAGATTATTTGATCGGTAATACAACAGGTTATCAAAATAAGTTGCGTCACTAATACTACATTAAGCTATCGCTTCACGAATTGGTCTAACACTCTTAATTTTTTCCATACGCTTCGGTGAGTGTAATGCAGTCCATATATCATTACGCTGCTGTAAATTGAGCCAAAAATTTGGGGTATTGCCGAATACTTTTGCCAGCATTAATGCAGTGTCAACGGTAATAGATCTTTTACCGGTACAAAGCTCATTTACAGTCCTGCGGCTGACACCCATAGCAGAAGCAAGTTGCCCCTGAGTAACCCCTAATGGTATCATAAATTCCTCGGTGATCATTTCACCGACGCCGACAGGTTGACGTTTAGTTAAAATCATTTTACGCCTCATTTATATGCATGATTATCAAGATAAATACTATCCGCTTCCCCGCGTTCATCATCCCAAATAAAAATTATACGCCATTGATCATTTACACGTATTGAACATTTATCCTTTAGTTTGCCGGATAATTTTTCAAAATGATTGCTGGGTGGACTTCTCAGATCAGAATCACTTGCAGCATCATCAAGTAACTGTAACTTCCTAAATAATCGTGAACGAATGATAGCAGGTATTTTTTTAGACTGTATATCATCTACAAAAAAATCCCGCAGCCAATTATCACGAAAATTTTTAATCATAAATACATTGTAACACACATGGTTACAAAAAAGCAACCAAATTAATTTACAACAATTTTTCTAAATTCTGAGCTATAAGGCTGTTCGTTTGATCAATTTCAAGCAAGTTTAAGAGTGTAATACGACCCTTATTCTGGCACTAACCCACTTTTGCATAAAGACATCATATAAAATAGCATAAAATAATAGACGTCGCGATTACTACTGTCTTGTCAACTCTCAAGAGTCGGGTAAAGGCGAGATAGTTTTATCCTGGCATCCTGTGTAGTGAATTGCCAATTAACCTTGGCGTTTTTGTTGTTTCTGAACTTTTCCCATGCCGCCGGCTCTTTCCTGACAATTTTGATATCATCGATTCTTCTTTTAAGGCACTGGCCCGTAAGCACGTTCAATTCTATTTCGGCCATGTTTAACCAACTTCCATGCTTCGGGGTATACACAAACTCAAACCTGTCCCACAACGCCTTTGCCTTATCTGGCGGAAAAGTTTCATAAAGTG
>NZ_JBAMMY010000018.1:0-2205 GCF_051233685.1 Desulfobacterium sp. N47 | reverse complement strand
TGCGCTCGTATCGGCTATGCGACCGGGCACTACTGATAAAAAATCGTTCTCCATTGCAAGCTGCCCTATCTTGGCATGAAGTTCTTTAACGCTTGGTCCTCCTTCCGTTTTCTTCTCTCCCGTAAATACACCTTCCGCCTTCTCTAATAGTTGTTTCTTCCATGCCGATATCTGATTGGGATGCACCTGAAAACGCTGTGCCAATTCAACTATTGTGTTTTGCTCCTTGATAGCCTCTATAGCTACTTTTGCCTTAAATGCTGCTCCATGATTTCTTCTTAATGTCTTCATTTACCTGCTGCTCCTTTCTTTTATTTTAAATCAATTTAGAGCAGCTTTATCACTTAAGCAACTGTTCAGTTTTTCCGGGCCACCGCTGAAGAACGCGGTTAAGGCCGGACAGACAACCATAAGCAAATTCAAAATAAGAAGCTGCGGACATAACGAAGCTTTAGATAAAGCTGTAGAAGAGATCGGGTGGAAAGACAAATGGAGAAAATTACCGGATGGGAAAGGTGTTGGGCTGGCCTCCATGTTCTTTGCCTCAGGAGCGGCTTTTTCATTTTTCTATGATAATCCTCCTTCATTTTCAGGTGTTAAGATAAATGCTGAAACGGATGGAAATTTTACTCTCTTTACAGGAACGTCCGATATCGGCCAGGGTTCTGAAAATACACTCGCACAGATTGCAGCAGAAGAACTTGGTGTCGGTCTTGATAATATCAGCGTTATAGCCTCAGATACTGCCACAACTCCTCTGGATATGGGAAGTTACTCAAGCAGGGTAACTGTATTTGGCGGAGGTGCCGCAAAAATTGCTGCGCACAACATGAAAATGAAACTTTTTGAAATTGCAGCAGATATGCTTGAAGCAAACAAAGATGATCTTGAGGCTAAAAATGAAAAGATTTGTGTAAAGGGAACTCCGGAAAAAAGTGTTTCCATCGCTGATACCGTAATAGGATACTATGATAAAAAGAAAGAACATCTGACCAGCAGTGGCGACTATAATCCACCGGCTGATGTTGGCGGTGAAATGAGACTTGATCTGGGGGAAGTTAACATATCTCCCACATTCAGCTTCGGAACTCATGCCACAGAAGTTGATGTTGATAAGGAAACCGGCGAGGTTAAGGTGCAAAAGATTGCTGCGGCCCATGACTGCGGATTTGCCATAAATCCAATGGCGGTTGAAGGCCAAATTGAAGGCTGTGTTTCCATGACCTTTGGCCAGGCGACATGTGAAGATTTCAGGATGGAAAATGGATCGACTATGACAAACTCTTTTTTGGATTACAGGATCCCAACATCAGAAGATATGCCGGAGGTTCAATCCATTATTGTGGAATCCATAGATACCGAAGGCCCCTTCGGCGCCAAGGAAGCCAGCGAGGGTGCAAATATTCCCACAATTCCTGCAATAACCAATGCAGTATGCGATGCAATTGGGTTTAGGGTAAGAGATCTTCCTATAAACCCTGAGAAGATTTTAAGGGCACTGGAAAAAAAAGGAGAAAAATAATGAGGCTGCCAAGATTTGAATACCTTGAACCAACAAATGTAAAAGAGATAATCTCTCTTCTTAAAAAGAATGAAGATGCGATTCTGGTTGCAGGCGGAACCGATATACTGCCTAAAATGAAACAAAGAATCGTAACTCCCAAATACGTTATAAATGTAACAAAAATTGAAGATCTGAAAAAAATAGAGTTTGCTGAAAAAAAAGGGCTAACATTAGGCTCTCTGGTTACCCTTGATAATATTTCAAAATCCAAACCGGTAATAGAGAAGTTTACGGCTCTTGCACAGGCAGCCGGAAGAGTTGCAAGCCCTCAGTTAAGAAACATGGGAACAATAGGCGGCAACATAAGCATCGAATCAATGTGCATGTATTTCAACCAGTCTCATGAATGGCGTAAAGGAAGACCTCATTTATGCTTTAAGCTTGGCGGAGACAGGTGCTTTGTAGTAAAAGGCTCAAAAGAGTGTCTCGCCCTTTTCCAGGCAGATACTCCTCCCGCCCTGATAGCTCTTGGTGCACAAGTAACGATAGTAGGTAGCACTGGCAAAGAAAAGGTTATAAATATTGAGGATTTTTATACACAGAAAAGCAAAAAGGTGAACATCCTTAAACCAACGGATTTTGTTAAACAGATTCATATACCCACACCGCCCAAAGGCACAAAAAGCTGCTATCTGAAGATG
>NZ_JBAMMY010000308.1:0-1304 GCF_051233685.1 Desulfobacterium sp. N47 | reverse complement strand
TCGCCAAGGCCGCGTTGGCTGATGATTTTAATGCCGTTTGCAACAAAAACCAGAAACTCTCCCGAAAATCTTTCGTGGACGCGCTGTTACGGATGGTCGCGTGAGTAAACCATGCATCATTTCGGTGAAACTTTAGATTATGTATTTTTTGTTTTATAACGCTAAATTGAGCTGCGCCGGGTAAATACCAGAAACGCTCAATATCGAAAGATATAAGTTGAAAGCAATAACTTCCAAAACAGCGAGATATTAGGCGTCAGACTCAAATGACTTGTTCGGCCTTGGTTTTTCTATAAGATAGCCGGAAACATAACGGTGGAGAACGCTAGACATAAGTGTTTGATATGGAATTCCATTTTCTACAGCAAGAGCTTGGATTTCCTCCAGAACTTTAGAAGATATTCTGATATTAACTCTTTTATCCTTTTTCAAGGTTTTGCGTGCATAGTGCTGGTGTTTCATTATTTCTGCTTTAACATTTTGCACTGACTTCCACTCACCTCGCTCAAAGGATTCGAGAATCTCTTGTTCGTCTTTATCGAGTTTAATTTTACTCATTCTTGCCTCCTAAATAATCACGAGTGGCTTTACGACTCGGAATTATTGTTTTTAAAAACTTACCATTTTCATTTTCAACAAATGGAACAAGATAGACATAATCATTAATTTCAACGACAAGTATCTGTTGGTTCGGATATTTTGACTGGTTGGGATGAGTTACAATATCAAGCAAATCACCTTGTTCAATATGCATGGTTATTTGCTCAAAACTGATACCACGTTCTATTTTAAGCCTTTCATTCTTTTCCTTATTCCATTTATAATGGTCCATAAATTAAATTTATTACAATGTGTGCCCAATGTCAATATTATTTGGGTTTTAAAGCCGAACGGTGGAAATAACCCACGCCGCCGCCGTTAATGGATTTAAAAAGGTACTTACTCGGCGTTGGGTTCATTGATTTGTTATAAAAGGATTGTAATATGCAAAACATAAACGCCAAAAATAAGAACGCAATAACGTCTTTTACCTTCCAAGGGTCTTCAAAAATTATAAAACGATATCCGCCTTCAGCGCAAGTGGGTCAAGACTTACGCTTAATATCTTATGACAATGAGGGCATATAGACGTTTTGAACATTTTGGTTTTCCTTTATTATGTATTTTTTGTTTTATAACGTCGCAAATCACCTGCGCTGAAAGCGTCAGGTGCATTTGCATTGTTAGGCAGATCTGGCACTCTTGTTTCTATTGGGCAGTATAACCCCCATCTATAACTAACTCGGTTCCGGTAACAAATTTAG
>NZ_JBAMMY010000307.1:0-24229 GCF_051233685.1 Desulfobacterium sp. N47 | reverse complement strand
AAATTGACCAATAATCCTTACTCCCGCATTTAGGACAAATAAATCCTTCTGGCCAGCGAGTTTTGAGCAGCCAGGCATAACAGTCATCTTCACTCTGAAAGTCTTCCTGGAAAATCAACCAACTCATTTCCCCATAATTTGGCTTAACCCCACAATATTGCTGCTCATGATGTTTATTATAAATAATTGGGTCAGCTAAGTCAATAGGCCAAAAAAGAATATTCATATTATGACTAATAAATATAAAGAATGGCTGAAACAAGCTGATTATGATATGGATACCGCGGATGTAATGCATAGCAGCGGTCGTTATTTCTATGCTGTTTTCATGTGCCATTTGTCCATCGAAAAAGCTCTTAAAGGCCTCTATTGCAAAATTTTGGATCAAGTGCCTCCAAAAACACATAATCTACTTTATCTCTTAAACAATACAGGTAAAAAACCTGAACAGGAATTAGAAAAATTCATCATAAAACTTAATATTGCAAGTGTTGCCACTCGATACCCGGATGATCTGGCAAAAATACAAGCTGACTATACCGAAGAAATCACAAAAGATATAATCACCAAAAGCAAGGGCTTACTAAAATGGGTCAAGATGCAGTTTTAAAAACCATCACGCAATTCAAAAAAGCTTTAGAGTCAATTGATATTCGGGTTGAACAACTTATTTTATATGGTTCGCACTCTGTTGACAAAGCACGTGAAGATAGCGATATTGACGTGGTTGTTATCTCGCCAAGTTTCTCTGATAAGAATTATTGGGAACGAATTGATATTTTAACTGAAGCCATTTACAAAGTCTTTGCTCCCATAGAGGCGACAGCATTTACACCGGAAGAGTGGAAGGCTGAAAAATCTTTAATTGTGGATTATGCCAAGAATGGCATCATAGTGCATTGATGCTAAAAAATATAATAATCAACAGGTTTAGTTGCTTAATAAATTGCTTTTATTACAATTGCTTTTATTATATTAAAAAACAGCAGTTTTCTAAATTTTTCTAAACTTTTGCTTGAAAAAAAACAAATCAGGAGTATATTCAAAAAAGGTTGTACTATGCTCTATATATTTTGTTATCTTCTTAAATTTTAAGGTTCTTGTTAGTTGCCGGACACTGCGCGACAGACGGTTGCGAACCTCGTCAGATCCGGAAGGAAGCAGCGATAAGTGATGCGGTCTGTGTCGTAGCTGATCCCGGCAACTAACAAGAACCTTAGGAAAAATTGCCGGTGGCATGCAGTTGGTTTATCTTCTTTGCCCTTTCACAGTAACAATCATATTTTCTATCCGTATTCTGTTTTTATAAAATAAACTTCTTCCGACGAAGCCGCCATCTTTTGATACCTTAGCAAAAACTCCATCATCTTTTGTGATATAAAATGCAACAATTAGTCCTTGACATTGCTTGAAATAGTCTTATTTTCGAATTGATGATCAGATTTTTATGATATTTTAATATTTAAGGCATAAAAAAAATATATTGCTTAACATGCCCGGAGCGAGAAGATTTGAAGATGACTGACAAAAACAAAATAGACATATCTATTGACAGTGACGGTCCGAATGAAGAAACGACTGATAAATGTGAAATGAAAAATGAAACAAAAATACCTGATACAATAGAGGAACTGAAGGAGAAGCTTAAAAATGCCGAGCTTGAAGCAAAACAGTCATACGAACGTTTTTTAAGAGTATCAGCTGATTTCGAAAATTATAAGAAACGAAGCTCACGTGAAGTCAGTGAATTTAAAAAATATGCAAATGAAAGCATTCTAAGCGAATTGCTGTGTGTGATGGATAATCTTGAACGGGCTATAAATTCTTCGGCAACAGATGAAAAGGTAAACAGTTGCATTGTTGATGGGGTTAAAATTACGTTGAATGAGTTTAAAAAGGTTTTTGAAAATTATGGAGTAAAACCCATAGAATCTTTGTGCAAACCTTTTGATCCTAATTTCCATCAGGCCATGATGCAGGAAGAAACCGATGAGCATCCTGAAAACACTGTTATGTCTGAATTTCAGAAAGGATACACGATTCATGACAGGCTGCTCAGGCCTTCTATGGTTGTAGTATCCAAAGCAAAAACCGATAATAAGTAGAAAAAACAATAATAATGTTTAAATATAATGATTAAACGTCCAAGGAGGATATATTATGGGCAAAATAATTGGTATTGATTTAGGCACCACAAATTCATGTGTAGCAATAATGGAAGGTGGAGAAGCTAAAGTAATAACTAATGCCGAAGGAGGCAGAACCACACCATCTATTGTTGCCATATCCAGCAGCGGTGAAAGACTTGTCGGCCAGATAGCAAAAAGGCAGGCAATAACAAACCCGGAAAATACGGTATATGCGGTCAAACGGTTGATAGGCCGAAAATTCAGCTCTGCCGAGGTTCAAAGAGATGCAAAAATATTACCGTACAAAATAAAGCAGGCCAGCAACGGAGATGTGAGCATAGATGTTCAGGGTAAAGCTCTAAGCCCTGCTGAAATATCATCCTACATACTTGCAAATATCAAAAAAACTGCCGAAGATTATCTTGGAGAAAAGGTGACGGATGCTATTGTTACGGTTCCGGCTTATTTTAACGACAGCCAAAGGCAGGCCACCAAAGATGCAGGCAAGATAGCAGGCCTGAATGTATTAAGGATTATAAACGAACCCACTGCCGCATCCCTTGCCTACGGGCTGGACAAGAAAAAAGAGGAAAAAATAGCCGTATTTGATCTTGGCGGTGGTACATTCGACATCTCAGTTCTTGAAATCGGGGATGGTGTTTTTGAAGTTAAAGCCACAAACGGCGACACTCATCTTGGCGGTGAAGATTTTGATTTAAGACTTATAGATTATTTTGCCTCTGAATTCAGAAGAGAATCCGGCATTGATATAAGAAGTGACAAGATGGCGTTGCAACGGCTTAAAGAGGCTGCTGAAAAAGCAAAAATGGAACTTTCCACCTCTGTTGAAACCGATGTGAATCTTCCGTTTATAACAGCCGATGCGAGCGGGCCCAAACATCTTAACCTGAAAATTACAAGGGCCAAAATGGAAAGTCTTGTTGCAGATCTTCTTGATAAACTGGAAGAGCCCTGCCGGGTTGCTATGAAGGATGCCGGGCTTTCAGCCAATCAGATTGATGAGGTTATACTGGTTGGCGGTATGACCCGTATGCCGTCTGTTCAGGAGCGTGTAAAAAAATTGTTCGGGAGAGAGCCTCACAGAGGTGTTAATCCCGATGAGGTTGTTGCCATAGGAGCTGCCATACAGGGTGGTGTCCTAAAAGGAGATGTAAAAGACGTTCTTCTTCTGGATGTAACTCCATTATCTCTTGGCATTGAGACATTAGGTGGTGTTATGACCAGACTTATTGAAAAAAACACAACGATTCCTACGAAAAAAAGTCAGACATTTTCTACTGCCGCCGATAGCCAGCCTGCTGTGTCTATACATGTTCTGCAGGGAGAAAGAGAAATGGCTGCCGGCAATAAAACTCTGGGTCGTTTTGAGCTTGTGGGGATACCGCCGGCTCCAAGAGGGGTGCCGCAGATTGAAGTTACATTCGATATAGATGCAAACGGAATAGTAAATGTTTCGGCAAAGGATATGGCCACAGGAAAAGAACAGTCTATTCAGATAACAGCTTCAAGCGGATTATCAAAGGAAGAGATTGAAAAGCTTATCAAGGATGCAGAACTTCACGCCGAAGATGACAAGAAGAAAAAAGAGCTTGTAGAAGCCAAAAACACCGCAGACGCCATGATTTATTCAACTGAAAAATCTATAAAGGATTTGGGGGATAAGGTTGATGAGTCAACAAAGAGCAGTGTCGATAGTGCTATAAGCCAACTCAAAAAAGCCATGGAGGGTGAAGACGTTTCCGAAATAAAAAATAAGACTGAAGAATTGACCCAGGCATCCCATAAGCTCGCAGAAGCTATGTATAAGCAGGCTTCTGCGCAGCAAGGTGAGGCTGGCGGAGAGCAGGCAGGGCCCGGCGCTTCACATGAGGGCCAACCAAAAAGTGAGGAAGACGTTGTTGATGCCGACTTTGAAGAAGTAAAAGACGACAAGAAATAAAGCTTACTAAATTTTAATAAGAATTCCGTGGTACGCTTATTCCGGCTTACCGCGGGATTTTTTAATAAAGCAAATGGGTTAATACGCAACTCCATTATATTATCATTGTAGGTCGCAAAGTGTGATCTCCAATATTTCAGCTCTTTCTGCTCAATTCAAACATTCCCCTTCAAGTTTAAAGTCTTTTTCCCGGAATAATCTCAGGCATGCATCAGCAACATCAGTGTCGTAAAGTGTTTCTTTATTATTTTCAATCTCCTCAAGGGCGGCATTAATCCCAAGAGCGGGACGGTAAGGCCGGTGCGATGCCATGGATTCAACAACATCCGCGACAGCCATAATACGGGCGCCTATGAGAATTTCATCCCCTTTCAGACCTCTTGGATAGCCTGAACCATCCATCCGCTCATGGTGCTGATAGACTATCTCCGCCAGGGGCCAGGGAGATTCTACGTACTTTAAAATCTCATATCCACTCCAGGAGTGTCCTTTAATCAGGGAGAACTCGATCTCAGAGAGTTTGGCAGGCTTGGACAATATTTCAGATGGGATGGATAACTTTCCAATGTCATGGATAGAACCGGCCATATGAATACCTTCGACTTGATCCTTGGGTAATCCCAACTCGTTGGCAATGGCGCGGGCAATATTAGCCGATCGTGCCTGGTGACCGGCTGTATAGGTGTCTCTGGTCTTAACAACCGATACCATGACCTGGATGAGCGTACTAAACGACTTTCTGAGGCTTTCTAATGTCTGCAGAAGTTTATTCTCCGCCAGCTTTTGCTCGGTGACATTTCGCATTATGCCGCGAAACCCTATCGGTTTACCGGATGTATTTCTTATGAGAGATACAGAAACCTCAATATTTCGTTTTGTTCCATCTTCTCTAATAAGTTCATAATCAACTCTTTTCGAGGGTTCCCCTGTTATGAAGACTTTCTTAAAGACTTGATACAATATCTGACTGTTCTCCTTATCGGCATGTTGACGGTCATTGACACACATCAATTCAGCGCGGGTATTTCCTAATATTTGACAAACCGAGTCGTTAAAGAAGGTCAGGTTACCGGCAGTATCAACCTCGTAATAGCCTTCCTCGATGTTCTGAAGAATCGTGCGATATCGTTCTTCGCTTTCCCTAAGCGTCTCCTCGGCCCGCTTTCTTTTGAGCCTTGATTCTGTCTCTTTCAATTCCCGTTTTACGGCGAGAGGAAGACGAGACATATTGTTTTTCATGATGTAGTCACAGGCGCCAAATCGCATACACTCCACCGCAGTCTCCTCACCAATAGCTCCGGACACAATGATGAGGGGAATGTCTATTCCGGTTTCCTGCAAGAGGTCAATGGCGGCTAAACCGTTAAATTGCGGCAGCTGGTAATCGCATAAAATGACATCCCATGATTTCTCCAGGATAGCTTTCTCCATAGCCTCGAATGTTTCCACCCGCTCGTATTTCGACTCGAAGCCGGCCTTCTTAAGCTCAAGGATTTCTAATAGGGCATCGTCTTCAGAGTCTTCAGCAATGAGAATACGCAATTTATTGTTCATTTCCTTTATTCTTCCGTTCACACCGGAGGCGGTTCATTCCAGACCAGCCAGTAAAGTCCAAGATATCGCATGGCTTCCATGAACTGGTCAAAATCGACGGGTTTGTGGATATAGCTGTCAGTGCCCAGTTTGTACCCGTCGATCACATCCTTTTCTTCTAACGATGACGTAAGAATTACCACCGGAGTCAGACGGGTTAATTTGTTTTATAATGCCACTTTTCCTGCCTGTCAGGATGGCGCCGTAAAGTAAAATGTCGCCCCTTTTCCTTTTGTAACGCTCCACGCCTGCGCGTATTTTTTTCTCTGTCTGCAACTGCTCCCGGATATGCTGAGTCGTCACCTGTTTTCTTAAATAGGCAAGAAATAAAACGATGGACATAAAAAGTAAAAAAGTAATGGCCGCCATCGCCCGTTGTTCCAGGATCAGAGAAAGGAGATTTGCGTCTGACCTGTCCTTTTCTAAGGTCTGCTCCACTTCGATCGCATGATGCCGATGGCATATAAATAAAGTTATTGAAGAGATGATGAAAAAGACCGAGACGATAATCAGCAGAAAATCCCGGCGGTCAATAAGCCAGGGATGAGTCGGAGCGTCCTTCTCAGCCATTTTATTTTCCTTTCTCCAGTCTCTCGAACAATATTGAGATCATAAATATTAATGGTGAGGAAGAACCAAATGTGTGGAGATAGGCAGGTGCGTCCAATTCCAAGGCCTTCAAATTGAGGGGCGTTGCCCCGGAGAAACAGTTTTTTCTATGATTTTTATTTCGTGGGAACGACCTCATTCTCCCTGTTTTCGACCCTTTCCTTAATGGCGTCAAGACGGTCAAGGAGGACCATTTCTTCGGCGTCGAATTGCGCCTCCGTCATCTGTCCCGTCTCCAGCAACATATAGAGTTCACTAAGCTTGGCAGTGATGTTCTCGGCCTCGTTCGCCTGTTCTTCCTCTGCAGCATCATGGATCCCCTTGAAGATCCACAGAATGCCTTTCGCAGGGGCCAAAAGGATATCATCAATCAGAAACATTTCTAACCTCCTTTTCACAGGGGTGATTATGAATATGAGACCGCGTCGGGTAAAGGTCTCAGGATGAGCGCAGCTCCGCGTCCACGAAATTGTGAGGAGCCCAGGGTCCATTGAAATCGAAGGAAAAGCTGTTGTCGAATCCGCGAGCCGCCTCGAATATAGCCGCCTCAAAATCCTTATCCACAGCCTCCCGACCGACCAGACAGGCCAGATTCATGATGTCCCGTTCGGTCCTGGGAACATTCCGCTTGATTTCAGAACATGCGGGTGACAGAATCTTATAAACCCTGTCCGTATGTTCCTCCCTGTCTTCTTTGAGAACACGGTCAAAGAGACGTCCGACTTCAATCTTGTCTTCCTGAGAGGGGACACGGCTTTTTCCTAAGAGCTGATCTCTCGCCACCCGGATCTCAGCATGGGTATTAACAAAATACTCAAAAATATTCGGCACATCCCATGCGACCCGTAATCCCATCTCAACCTTGCCATGTACTCGGCAAAGTTGTTCGGCAAATGATTTTCGGTTGAGTGACAGTATTCGTTTGATCTCTTTTATACCTGCCGCGATAACGCCGAATGTGATGGGCAAAGGTGTTTCCTCTTCCATAAGGCGTTTCAGAACAGCCTGGTGGGCCGCAATATGTCGGCGTTCCGGGCGGATCTTCCCATTGCTGAAATTACTGACCACTGCAGAGACATGGTTATCCGTAATGAGATAAACAGACTCACCGTCAATGCCGATATTGCCGAATTCTCTGTCCACTGCCGCCGGAATGACGGCATAAAGATATTTTCCACCATTTTTAGTTTCTTTACCGCCCATGTTACCGTCTCCCCCTTATTCTATGTCTGCCTCGGGAAAAATTGCCCCCAAGATGCCCTGAAGCCAGAGTTACGACAGCAAAACCCGTTTTTGCATCCTGGGTGGTCGCTTCACCTGTCATCACTCCTGAATTTAATCCTTTGCCGGAATCATCATTCGACAATCAGGATTATGCCTCGGCGGTAGCATAACTTTTTTGCTTTGAAATATTTACAGACTTAATCCGGCCTTCCTTCAGATTTATCTCCAACAGTGCGTTGCAGGCATAACACTTGACCTGCCCTTCATAATCACTGTAAGTATCTTCATCAAGATCAAGATTATGACCGCAAGATAGACAATTTATCTTCATTCTTCACCCTCTCTTTCTTTTACTGAGTCTCTGAGTCCGAAAGCAACAATATTAAGTTTCCTGTCCAAACGGAGTAAGCATGTCTGGCGATCGAGCACTTCTTTTATGGTCAGCATATCATCCCAACCCTCTCAGTATTTGATCTTAAACGGCCCTGTTGTTTTTCGTGAAGCCACCTTTGGTGACTTATCAGTGTCCGGCATATGCTGGCGCCGAGTCCCGCCGGATTCAAGAGCAGCAATGATTTCCTGCCTTTCCATCTCAATGTCCCCGAAACGCTGATCGATATGACGCACCCTTTCCTGAGCGCTTTGTTTTTCTTTTCCCCGACGGAACTTTTCCATCTCAAGAATGCTGAGCTTCATATAGGCCTTATATGGAATCGCGTTTTCATCCACACTGCCCGAAAGAGTCCTGATATTCTGTACACCTCTCATAATTCTTTTTGTCATTGGCAAACCTCTTTAACTTTCTCTCTGGCCGGTTTTACTGACCCGCAGAATTTACTGATTACTTCTTCTACCTTCTGTATCATGACCGGTTGGCCGCCACGAGTGATCTTGGCGGTATCCGTAGCCAGTACATCCTGACAGATCATCTGAAAGAACGTATCATCCTCACGAACACGACGGTTCTGAGATGCAAGAATACGGCCGATGGCAATCCCTGCCCTAATAGTCGGACGGCTGTTGTTCACACCGAAACTCCTCAATTCCCTCACGATATCCACGATCCTTTCGGAATCTATCCGGGGAAGCCCCGATTTCTTTCTAACGATCATGACTTCCGTATCCCGGTCGTAGTGCTCTAAATGAATGGTGATCAGGCGGTCCATCAGAGCATCCTGGGTCTTGTGAACTCCCGCATATTCTTCGGGGTTGGACGTAAAAATAGCTCTAAACTCGGGATGTACGGACATGTATCCCTCACCGGAGCTGCGTAACTTAGGCAGATTCAGAATTCCTTCTGAAAGAACACTGAGAAGCGGGTTGTTGGCCTCCGGCTTGGATCTGTTGAATTCGTCATAAATAAGGATCTCCCCGTGCTCACAGGCAGTGGTCAACCGGTTGTCCACCCAGAGGCTTTTCATTTCTTCCTCCGTCTTCAGTACTGAGTGGATATAATTATCGACCAGTCTGTTTTTCCGGTAGCCGGAATCCTTGCCCACCAGATCGGAACTGCCGAATTCATCGTCACCGTGGACCAGGGTGACGGGTCGTCCCAGTTTGGACGCCACATGAAAGGCCATGGTCGTCTTTCCCGTTCCTGATACACCGGAAAAATGGACGGGATAACCAGCCACCAGATAAGCTAAAGCCCGCTGCGTGACCTGTTCTACATAGGGAGAAGAAATAAAACTATCGCTGGGCTCGGGCTGAACGCTGTCTTCCCCGACCGATTCCCGAATAGTTGGTGTGCTGACAATTCTAACGGCATTCTTGTTCATGAATTTATATCTCCTTCCTGGGTTTTCCAAATATACATCCTGGCTTTTTGAAGTTGAAAGGGAAGACATAATCTCAAAGGGGTCTCTGTCATAGCCACAGCAAAAGGCGATTGTCAGTTCCTCAAATACCACCGGATTCAAACCCGGACGTCCTCCCTTTCATATAACCTCTCTAAATCAATCTTTTTTTTGTTCAGGAATTGCGGGTTTTATTTCTTATCCCGTTTCCCCTTGATTGTTGTGTTAGCAGGCTTTTCATGCAGCCAGCTCTTCTCTTTTTGTTTCGGTACCTCTACAGAGGCAAAGGCAGGGACCGGCGTTTTAACCTTGGATGGTTCGACCACCGGTTTTTTGGGCATTACCGCCGTCTTCTTTTCTTCTTCTTTCAGCGGTTCCCTGAATGTGACCGGCGGTTTGTTTTCCTTGAACTCAGGTACAGATGCGACCGGCGGTTTTTCTTCCTTGACATCAGGTGTTGCCACCATCTTCTTCTCTGTTGCTTCCACCGTGTGCGATATGGGTTTCGCAACCACCGGGTCGCTCTTCATC
This sequence comes from Desulfobacterium sp. N47, assembly GCF_051233685.1. NCBI lineage: Bacteria > Pseudomonadati > Thermodesulfobacteriota > Desulfobacteria > Desulfobacterales > Desulfobacteriaceae > Desulfobacterium > Desulfobacterium sp. N47. The sequence goes on along the minus strand of NZ_JBAMMY010000307.1, from coordinate 14,387 downwards.
GGAACGGGCCGGATCTCTTCAGGATTACGACCGCGCCAGACAATTCGGGCTCCCATAAGGTCATCCGCAGTATCTTTGCACATGCACCTAACCTGTCTCCTTATTTCTGATAAAAAGACTCCCCGGTCATGTGCTCCCTTCCGGGCCATATCGTCCCGGTCTCGCGAAAAGGTACTCAGCAGGGAGTTTACTTCATTGATCCCGGCAAGAACAAAAGCCTCCCGCTCCCCACGTGTTTGTTTTGCCATCGCGGCATGAGCTGCGGCAAAATCAGCCCTCATGGCTGAAACCGTTGCGGCCAAATCCCTGCTTCCACGAGCTAAATCCTGCATCAGCGCGCCACGGTCACCCCGCAAAGCATCAACCTCCCCGCGTAAACGGGTCATATCATTGGTCAGATTACCCATGATGATTCTCCTTCACTTTCTTCTGAAACCGGTACGCCCATGAAAGCCGGAGCATAAAAAGCTCCAGCCTCATGGGCATCCTTCAATCAGCAATCAGTATCATGCCGGAGCAGCTGCACTAGCCGTAAGGCCAATCGCCTCGGCGTACTTGAGATATGTCTCAACCGAAGCTATAACCACTCTCGCCTCGATGGAAAGCAGCTCAATTCCAACCAGAGAAACCTTCACCCATGCATCAATTACGATACCTTTGTCGAGTATACGGTCAACAACTTCTGCCAAACTTGATGAATCTGTTGATTTCTGAACTTTTGCCATTGCTATTTCCTCCCGCTATTATTGTTATAATCTTATTTTGATTTACCGGACCAGGCACGAGCAGCACCCGCAAGATCTGAGGCATTTTCTCTTCTCATCCTGCCGACCTGCTTGTTGATTTTCGCAATATACGAGGTCCGTTCTCTTCCGGTCTTTCTGGCCATCGCAGCATGAGCGGCGGCAAAATCGACCATCATTGCTGAAACCGTTGCGGCCAAATCCCTGCTTCCACGAGCTAAATCCTGCATCAGCGCGCCACGGTCACCCCGCAAAGCATCAATCTCCCCACGCAAACGGGTCATATCATCGGTCAGATTACCCATGATGATTCTCCTTCATTTTCTTCTAAACCGGTACACCCATGAAAGCCGATGCATCAAAAGCTCCAGCCCCATGGGCATCAACTTCAATCAGCAATCGGTATCATGCCGGAGCAGCTGCACTAGCCGTAAGGCCAATCGCCTCGGCGTACTTGAGATATGTCTCAACCGAAGCTATAACTACTCTCGCCTCGATGGAAAGCAGCTCAATGCCAACCAGAGATACTTTCACCCATGCATCAATTACGATACCTTTGTCGAGTATACGGTCAACAACTTCTGCCAAACTTGATGAATCTGTTGATTTCTGAACTTTTGCCATTGCTATTTCCTCCATCTTTTATGTTATTGCGATCTTTAAAAAAACCCTTGGCAGGCATGCCTGTCTTCTATTACTGCATGGCTTATGCCAGCCGCAGAGGCGGGCGTAATTAAATATAACTACCAGTATTAAAAGAATATTCACTGAGATGCGAAGGCCCTTTAATCTCTATCGGAGGAAAATAGGGAATCAGAGCTATGGAACCTATTCCCGTTATAACGGGAGGGCTTCCCCTACCGGCTGGCAAAGCGGGTAATTATATCCACAATATCATCATGCTCGAACGGCTTGCCGATGAAAGCGGCGATCAAACCTTCCCTGATTATACCTTCAATGATCAGATCATCCTGATAGAAGTAACCGGAAACGATTACAATAGGCAAATATGCATTTTTTTTCCGAAGCTGCCGGGCTAATTCGAGACCGTCAATATCCGGTAGTTTAGCATCCAAAAAAGCCATGCCGAATTGGTCACTTTCTGCCAGGTTCAACGCTTCCCTTGCGCTCAGAGCCGTCTTACAGGCAAAACCTGTTTTGCGGATAAGATTTTCCAGAATCCAGCACATCTCGGGCTCGTCATCCACAATGAGAATCGGGGCGTATTTTTCGTTCATGCTTCACCTCCGCCGTAATGAGCTGGTAAGTTAACTGTAAAGGTGCTTCCTGAACCTTCGGCGCTTTCCACATCTATGGTTCCGCTGTGCTGCTTTACGATAGAATAACAGAGAGACAGGCCGAGACCGGTACCTTGACCCACGATGGAAGTCGTATAAAAAGGGTCGAATATCTTCCCGATTTCCCTGGGTGAGATGCCGCAACCGGTGTCTGTAACCTGCACCCGGACCCTGGAATCAAATATTTTCACATCAATTCCAAGGTTCCCACCGGAAGGCATGGCGTTTATGGCATTTAAGAAGAGGTTCATGAAGACCTGTTGCAGCAGTGTGGCCACCCCTTCCACCACAACCGGTTGTCGGGGAAAGGAAGTATTGATCTCGATCTTGAGGATTTTGGCGTGATAGGTCACAAGGATCTGGGTCTCTTTGATCAGGGAGATGATATTGATCAAGGTTGTTTGGGTCGTTTTGGAAGGATGGGAGTATTTGAGAAGATTCTCGATGATTGCCGAGGTGCGCCGGATACCCATATGGATCTTATCAGCGCACTCCCGGCGAAACTCCGGCGTGCCATCTTCTTCCATAAGAAACTGGGCGCTGGACGAACAAATGGCAAGCGGATTCCTTATTTCATGGGCAATGCCGCCTGCCATGACCCCGAGAGCGGCAAATTTTTGGGCCTGATGCAACTCCATCTCAAGCTTCCGCCTTTCCGTCAAATCACGGCCCACGGCTACTACGCCCGCCGTATGATTGTAACTGTCCTTCAGGGGAGAAAAAACAAAGGAAACCGGAATGGATGTCCCTTTACTTGTCCGCAGAGTACACTCCTTCATCTGGGCATACTTACGCATATCAATGAGGGAAAAAATATCATGGATATCTTTATGATCCTCATCGGTGCAGAAGTCCACAAAACAGCGTTCCCGTACCTCAGTTACCTGAAAACCGGTGAGTCTTTCCGCAGCTGTGTTCCATGTTAAAATCCTGCCCTTTCTGTCCGTGGACAGGATAAGGTCGCTGGCGCTCTCCACAATGCTTGCCAGGTGCCGCTCAACCCGCCGTACCTCTTCGCCAAGACGTACCTGTTCCGTCACATCATCCATCAGGAGTACCGCTCCTTCTACCCGGCCCTGCCAGGTAAAGGGCAGTAAGCTGTAATAATAAATACGAATGGATACTCCGGGGGCGCGGTAGGTCATCCGCTCACCCTTGACCGGCTGATTTTTTTCAATGACATGGCGTATACGCTTGGTAATATCCATCTGGTCGAGGATGATGGTGGGAAATACTTCTTCCAGCCGGTAGCCGATGGTATTGGTGAGGGTCCTCTGTCCCTTTTCGAGAAAATTTCGATTCGCAGAGACAATGCGCATATGCTGATCGATCAGCAGCACAGACGATGGAATGGCGTCCAGAAGCATGGTATAAAGCTGCTCGTATCGTTTTGAAAGTTCATGGTCTGCTTCAATCGAGGTTTGATCTTCCATTTTTGCTCTCTCCTTCTACTGGATACATATCCATTAGCTCTGAAAACAAGACCGGAATTCACAGAATCCGGGATCGTGTATACGGAGTTATCGAGATGAGACGGTACGGGAACTCACCATTTCTTTGCTGCTTTTTAAGCCGGTTTACAATCCATTTTTTTTAATTTTACTTCCAATATATTATTATTATACCTGCTGGTAATAGTATCAGTATTAATTCCTGCCGGCAGATAAATTTCTTTGTGAAAATATTTATCTGCATCAATAATAAGTTTATTATTATTCGACACACTTAATCGTAACTCATCTTCTGTAATACCAAACAACTCCAAACAGACTACCAGATTATCATCCTCATCAAATATATCCGGAAGCAGCTCTCTTCTTTCTCTGTGAGGCTGACCGGCTAACCACCAACTGAATGTAACATTCTCACCGGTTTCCCGGTCAGCTCTTGAACTCTCGAATGAGAGTATAGGGTAACCGATTATCTTTTCTGCTGCCGGATTTATAATTTCCTTTATTTTAAGTAAAACATCCATATGGTTAGGAGCTTCTGTGAGCTTTGCGAGTGTGTCAATTCCGGCGTGTCTGTTTTCATAAAGAAACCAGAGTATCTCTTTAGAAGCGCCATCCAATTCGACAGCAATTTTATCCAGGTCCTCCAAGTCCACTTTTATTAATATCCTTTCATATAGCTCTTTTCTCCACTTCTCTAAATTAAGCGCTATAATCCATGCTTTTAATAATTCTCCCAAAGATTCATATTCCACACATATCGTATCACTTTTACTAACTCCATAAACCCTTTTTTCTATTCTCAGGCCCTTAATGCTGCTTAGAGGTGTCTCCCAAAAAATTCCCGTCGACTGGGAAAAGGCTATCTTCTTTTGGGTAAGAAGAAGTGTTCCAAGTCTCCACATGGATTGATCCGGTCTTAAATAACTACCCTTTTCCTTTAAAATTACTTCTTCAGGGTGCGGGCGATGGACTGAAGACTGCGGATCGGAAGCTATAGATTTTGCCATCTGCCCTCTCTCCTCAATATCCCTTTTCCAGTTATCAGCATCTTTTATGGCGATATACGGTACTCTCCTGCCTTCACGAACTATATTAAGTTGTTTTACTTTCTTGCCCAGAATCCATTCCCTCTTTACTATATTTATAGTTTTTATCTGGCTGAGCAGGACCTGAAACAGTATCTTTCTGACCTGAACAAAAAGCAGTCTCTTGTTAGTAAGGTATAAAATTCCCAGCCTCCAGGTTGAAGCAAGCGAACTCCCGATATCATAACTTGCCGTAAAATACTTAATAATTTCCTCATCTTGCTGCAAAGGTAAAATGACCGGTTTTTTTATAGTATCTAAATAGCTTTTCATGTTGTGATTGCTTTTCCTGATGACCCCTAACACTTCATTTTCAATTTATTAAGCCGATAAGGCCGCTTTGGCCATCTTCTTTAATTTAGGGCTGACCCAGCCGCAGCTTGAGCAACCTTCTTCTAATAGTTCTTTGACCGGGGCAGGCTTGCCGCACTGGGGACATGTTTCGGTTTCCTCACTTATCTTGCCAGAAACAATCCTATTTATCGCTTCCGCCCATTCATCTATTTCCTTTCCGGCAAAAGAAGATGTTTTTCTTGTTGAATTAACCCCATATATTATATCGAGAACCCTCTCTTTTTTGCTGTCCAGCCCGCTTACCTTTCTAATATCACTAATGACATTGCTTATCCGATCAATAGATACATCAAAAACCAACTTCTTCTCAAAATCATACCACCAGAATAACCTCTTATCTGTAAGATAGAGATGCCCTGGTCTCCAGGTCTCTTGCTGAATTCCTTCAGCCGGCGATAGATACCACACCTTTTTTCCCCGATGAACAACTCTTTCTTCCTCCATCAACGAACCTGCAATTTGCTCATCTTCAAGCTCCGGAAGAATGGGGTTTTCTTCCAGCGAAAATCCCATATCCCTTGTTCTCTGTTCAATAGCGTCCTTTAACTGGTCTGTCTCTACTGAGCTGAGTCGATGCACTCGGTCCTGTTTGTCAAGAAGATAGAGCACCAGTTTTTGTTTTTCCTTAACGAAATGCTCTTCCTTTTTTATTATCAATGCTTTTATTTCTTCCAATGGTATCTGAAAGGTGATTTCATCGAAATCCTGACGGTGAAGAATAAGTCTTTTGTCAGTCAAATAAAAATAGCCCGGCTTCCATGCGGCGTATATCCCCTTGCTATAGTAATAAGAACCATACATTTTCAGGGCAATCTCTTCTCCTTCAACCAGAGAAGGGATAACCTTCTTCCGATGTTCTCTCTCCCACGCCCTGCTTTTTTCATCCCACGCCTGCATCACACCATATTTAAGCATGGTTTCCATTCCTGCCAGCGCTGCCCTCAGGTTGACTCCGATCAAAGGAATGCCGGCAACCGACACGATCAGGTCGGCATTGAGCACCAGGCCTTTGTCCAGAACTCGGTCAAGAAGGTCTACTAAGGTTGCGTTGGTGCTTCGTTGGGGTTCCATGGTTATCAGTGTCCACTACTATACAAACGAGTAAGGCGGCCATGGCCCGGTATATCGGACGGAAAAACCTTCAAGGGCATCGATCTTTTCCAGCTCTTCTCCTAATTTTTTGCTGGCCTCTTTAGGAAGCAGACAGGATAGATTCATAAGCATCTGTCTTCCATCCTCCGCTTTTTTGGTCTTTTCTACCTTGAGGTCATCTGCACAGGGTTTAATCCTCTCGAAAAACTCCTTAAAATCCTGATCCGCCTTTCCTTCCATCTCCTTTTTTATGAGATCCTCCAATTTCTGTTTATACATATAGGCCAGACCTTTTGGCTTTGATTTTATCTCCTCATTTAATTTCTTAATCTCCGGACTCTCCTCGATAATATTTTTGGCGATAATTTTTGGATACCAGAAGACCTGCACGCCATATTCCGCCCTGCCTCCGATCTTTCCCATCTTTTCCTTCAGATTGTCATAATCATCTTTTAACCAATTCTCCATATTCTCTTTCGGGGATGTAGTCTCATCTCCTTGAATTATGGTGTCAAAACCGAGAGGAAGAACGCCGCCGAACCTTTCCCATGCCCGGTCGATCACATTCTGGTGCGCCATTACCCACCCCTTCATTATTTCTTCATTTTCCGATTTATACGGTTCAGCAGGGCAATTGTGGACAACTCCGCAAATATCCTTATAGGGTATGGTGTAAACCTCATTTTCCTCTATTCCAATCTTGCCGAAGCTCACTTCTTCACTCCCTTCAACCACGCAGTAAAGATATCGCCCCATTGCGGATTGAGGATTCCCAAGGTCCGATGCCTGCGGTTCGATGTCCGATGTCTGATGTCTGGCGTCCCGTGGCGTAGGTCCCTCCTGGCTGGAGGCAGATGTCCGGTATCCAGGGCCAGGGGACGGATCTATCTTTGGTTCCTGAGCCCCGCCATCTGCTTCTATTACATCAGGTTTGGCAACCTGTTGATTATCCTCGGTTTCCGGAGGTTCTCCTGCCAAATCATCTAGGGCCTTGTAGGCCGAATCGCGAATGGCCGCCCTCAGCTTGGAAAGAAGCGAGGCTTTTACTATCCCCCTTATCGTATCTTCATTCTCAGCAAGGATATCCCTTATCTCTTGCCTCACAAGCTGTTCTATTATTTCTTTCACTTCCTTCATGTCCTATCAAACCTCTCACTAAATTCCCTTTTCTTCTGCTTCTTTTCTCCACCTTTCAGGATTTATTACCTTATCTATCACATCATCCACAATACTATCCAAGCCATCCCTTACGGATTTAACAGACTCAGTAACCCCCTGTTCCCTTTTTATCTCATCAATCGCAATGTCCAAATCCTGCAATGCCTCGCCGAGCCTGTCCATCTCCTGCTCGGACAGAGCGCCTCCCTCCATACGCTTCATTGCCTGAAGTCTGAGGGCGTCTTTAATTATCTCTACCAAAGCAATGACTAAACCTAAAACCCCGTGCTTTAGATTGTTTTCATCAATATCGATCGGCATTTTTTCGACTCCTGATGTTTTTATAGACTTTATGTTTCTGCTGCGAGCGCCCTGGCTTTGGCGGATACCCAGCCACACCACGGGCATCCGGCGCCCATAAGTTCTTCTGCCGGCACCCGTTTGCTACACTGGGGGCATTCTTCCTTGCCTATTGTGGCTTCTTTCCAGGCAGCGGTTTCTGTATTGGTTCCGCTGGGAAATTCCAAACCGTATTTAGCGGCGGTCTCAAACGAAGCTAATGCAGCCCTGATTTTTATACCAAGCAGTTCAACACCGGCGACAGAAACAGTAATATCGGCATTGATTACCAAACCCTTATCCAGAATGCGGTCTATTACATCAACTAAGGTACCGCCGCCGGAATATCCTCTTGTCGGCTCTAAAGCCATTTCACTCCTCCTTTAATTGGGTCCGTGTGACTCATACCATCCCCATCAGCACTTCCTCAATGACCGTCTCGATATCCCGGTTAGTGATAAGAATGACCGGCTCCTCAGCCTCTGCTTTTTCCAGAGTCTTCACAGCACGGCGCACCGCTGTCATAGCTGCTTTGCGCACTACAGCCGCAATGTCGGCGCCGCTGAAACCTTCCGTTTTCTCAGCCAATGCGGCGGATTGCACCCCTTTTGCCACCGGCTTTTGGCGAAGATGAACGGCAAAGATCGCCTCCCTGTCCCTTTGGTCCGGCATCATCATTTCCACTATGTCATCAAAGCGTCCCGGACGGAGAACTGCCGCATCCAGCATATCCAGGCGATTGGTTGCTCCTAAAACAAGAACCCCCCGAAGTTCGTCAATTCCGTCAAACTCTGCCAGAAACTGGCTCAGAATCCGTTCCGAAACATGAGAATCCGAAGCACCGGCGCTTCTGGTTGGTACGAGGGAGTCGATTTCGTCGAAAAAGATAATGCAGGGCGCGGCCTGCCGGGCCTTGTGAAAGATCTCCCGGACTCCCTTTTCCGACTCCCCGACCCATTTCGACATCAGGGCCGGCCCTTTGATGGAAATAAAATTCACATGGCTTTCCGTGGCGATAGCCTTGGCCATCATCGTCTTGCCGCATCCGGGCGGGCCGACAAGGAGAATCCCCTTGGGCGGTGTCACGCCACCCTTTTCAAAAAGGCGGGGATATTTCAGAGGCCATTCTACAGCCTCAATAAGGCGCTCTTTCAGGAAAAACATCCCTCCCACATCGTCCCAGTGGATATTTGGGGATTCAACAAACACCTCCCGTATTGCGGAGGGCTCGATCTCCCGCAAAGCAGCAAGAAAATCCTCCATGCGCACCTCAAGTTTCGATAAGGTTTCATAAGGAATTCCCGTTTGTCCGAAATCGATCTCCCCCATGATCTGGCGCAGACAGATCATGGCTGATTCCCGGCAGAGAGCTTCTAAATCCGCTCCTACAAAACCGTGAGTGATCTCCGCCAGATGCTCCATAAGCACATCTTTGGCCAATGGCATTCCCCGGCTGTGAATCTCCAGGATCTCCAGACGGCCGCGACGGTCCGGGATGGGGATAACGATCTCCCGGTCAAAACGGCCCGGACGTCTCAGGGCAGGATCAAGGGCATTTGGGATGTTGGTGGCGGCAATTACGATGACATTTTGTCTTTTATTAAGGCCGTCCATAAGAGCCAGGAGCTGGGCTACGACACGCTTTTCAACGTCTCCTACAACATTTTCCCGTCGGGGGGCGATAGCGTCGATCTCGTCAAGAAACAGGATGCTCGGTCCCTTACGGGTCGCCTCCTCGAAAATTTTTCTGAGATGGGCCTCGCTTTCACCGTAAAACTTGTGAATGATCTCAGGTCCGCTGATGGAAAAAAAATTGGCCTCCGTTTCATGAGCAATGGCTCTTGCAATGAGGGTCTTCCCGCACCCGGGAGGGCCGTAGAGAAGTACTCCCTTGGGTGCATCAATTCCCAGGCGTTCAAAAACTTCGGGATAACGCAGTGGCAGCTCTATCATTTCCCGTATACGTTGGAGCTGGGATTTCAGACCTCCGATATCTTCATAGGCCAGAGTCCTGCCGCTTTCTTCTTCTCCCTGAGGCTTGCCGATAACCAGAATTGTGGCCGGGTTGATAATTACCGGGCCTTTGGGCATTACGGCTTCGACCTTGAAAAAGGCAGCGCGGCTGCCGAACAGGGCCGCCTGGATTTTTGCCCCTTCCATAACCGGCAGACCGTCCAGAAGGCTTCCGATGTATTGCAGATCACGTTCCGCCGGAGTGATGTTGGTCGGTGTCAGAACGATCCGTTCCGCCGGACGGCACTTTATCTTGCTGATCTTAACCGTTTCGTCGAGGCCAACTCCTGCGTTTTCCCGTGTCAGGCCATCGAGTTGGACCCGCGACTGACCCCGGATTTCCTGATATGCCGGCATGACTTTGCAGAGGGCCTTGCGTTTTCCCTCAACCTCTACCGTGTCTCCGACAGCAGCTTCAAGCCGTTCAAGATCTTCCGGTCCCATCCTGGCCAGAGCACGTCCGACGTCTTTGGTAATGGCTTCCGTTACTTTCAATTTGATAAACTGTTTTTCAGTCTCTTTCATATTTTCTCACCTGTCTTTTATTCCGTCTTTTCACAGCGGATAGTCACGATACCGTTGTTGCAGGTCACTTTTGTCTTTGTTTTGGAAATTCCGTAACGAAGGAGAACTTCCTTCCGGTATTTCTTTTCTCCCTTGTCGGCCAGGATCGTCAGGACATCATCACGGATATCAATTTTTATATCATCCGGTCCCACGCCGGGCATTTCGGCGATCAGAGTGGTGGCATCGTCATCTTCAAAAACATCAATAAGGGGCTCATGGATTTCCTGAACCACCGCCTCGCCGGTTTTCTTATCCTTTCTGATATTGCCGAAGGGTTCCACTTTGATAGCATCATCCTTACCGCCAAGGCCTGTTTTCAGGCTGAAACCATAGACCCCCTTAATGCTTCCTTTTTTGGAGGGAAAGGCAAATTCTCCCTTTTTAGTTACGGTTTCCCCTTTCTCAGATATTTCGCTCAGCTTTTCGGCTATATCGGTCAAACCGCTGAGAATGCTGCCGAAACGATTCTCGCCCCCTGCCTTTTCCCTGGTGCGCCCTTTTTCGCCATCTTCATAGTTTGATGTCTGCCGCCTGGAAAACTGCTCCCCTGCTTCGGACAACTTCCCTAAATTGTTTATAAAGCCGGTCAAGCTATCCAAAAGGCCACCCCCGATGTCTGCACGGTCTGATCCTGTTCCTTTACGATCGGTCTTACGTTTTGTTGTCATCATTCCCTCCGTTCTGCTGAATGCCGAATTTTTTTGCCTTAGTGTGAATGGTTTTGTAATCGACCTGTAACAATCTGGCTGCTCTGGCCTTGTTTCCTCCCGTGAAGCGCAGGACTTCGTTAATAACCTCAGTTTCCACAGCTAATACACTTTGTTGAACAATTTCTTTCAATGATGTATTTTTCCAGGGCATTCCCTCGACTCTAGGGGAGAAGGCAAGCCCCGGAACCGAGGCCCGCTTGATGCTAAGATCCTTTTCCGTGATCATCTCCCTGGCTACCAGAGCCGCCCGCCGTATCACTGAGCGCAGCTGCCGGACGTTACCCGGCCAGTTATAAGACATCAATGCTTCCACCGCCTCGTCTGAGAAGCCGGTTATCAACTTTTTCAGCTCGATATTGGCCATATCCAGAAATCGTTTCGCCAGGTAAGGAATGTCTTCCTTTCTTTCCCTGAGCGATGGCACCTGAATAGTAAATTCATTAAGACGATAATAGAGATCCTCGCGAAAGCTACCACAGGCCGACATTTCCAGCAGGTCCTGGTTAGTAGCTACAACGAGCCGGATGTCCACGTTTACCGGCTTTATTCCTCCAACCAGGTAAAACTTCCGGTCCTGGATCACGCGAAGGAACTTTGCCTGGGAACCGAAGGGCATATTTCCAATTTCATCCATAAAGATGGTGCCGCCGTGGGCCAGCTCAAATTTCCCTAATTTCTGACGGTCCGCCCCGGTGAAAGATCCTTTTTCATGGCCGAACAGTTCGCTCTCCAGAAGATTCTCCGGGATGGCACCGCAATCCACCGCAATAAAGGGCGCCGACGCCCGGGTACTATCACCGTGAATGGCTTTAGCAACAAGTTCCTTTCCCGAACCCGTTTCGCCCATGATTATCACTGAAAAGTCCGATTTGGCCACCCGGTGAACGTCTCCTGTCAGGCGGGCGATCTTTTCGCTTGGCCCCATACTTTCGATGAGACTGAAGTTTCCGTTGTAATGATCGGTCAGTTTTTTTAGGTTTTTTCTTAATTGGCCTTCCGCAAGGGCCCGATTGACAATCCAGACAACCTCGTTGTTGTCGAAAGGCTTGGCAAGATAATCATATGCCCCTCCCTTCATGGCTTCAACAGCCTGGTGAATGTTGGCATACGCCGTGATGAGAACAACAGGCAGATCGTCGTCTATCCCCTTTATTTTTTTAAGGACTTCAATGCCGTTAATGCCCGGCATGTGCACATCTAAAAGGATGAGATCGGGAACCTCAAGGCAGATCTGCTGCATTGACTCCTGGCCGTCCTCAGCAGTGACGACCCTGAGCCCTTCCTTTTCCAGGATTTGGATCAGAATTTTCCGGATTTCCTCTTCATCATCAACAACCAAAACAAGTGGAATTAGTTCAGACATAGCCTTTCCCCCTTTTATCTGAGAGATTTTGCATGGGGTATTGAACCTGGATATCTTCCGGCAGATAGTTCGCAACATTGTGCAACATCCCCAGAAAAAGGATGCCTGTTTCCCCGGGCAACAGGGTCTGATCAATTCTGTTGGCAATAAATGTATCCCGTTTGGCTAACAGGAGATTGCCGGCATCCTTCTGCATGGCTTGCGTTCGAACCGCTTCTTTTAAATCTCCGGATTTGAGAGCAAGATAGGTGAGTTGGTATTCTTCAATCAGCAAGTCAGGAGATTCCGTTCCCATGATTGTTGCGCCCTTTTCGATGAGGTGAACCAGAAGCTGGTGATTCAGGCTGCCGTTTTTTGCAAGATCCTTTACGATGTCTAATTCCCTCCCGCAGACAGGGATACCATCCTGATACAAGCGGGTCTTTTCATAAACAAAGGAAATGCGATTCAGGGTATCTTCAACTGCTGACCAGAAGCTATTGATAATGTTAACTTTCTTATGCCAGACCCGAGCGCCGAACTTTTGCATGGTGATTTTGCGGACGGACTCGCTAAGGGTGCCCATATCGGTCTGGCTATGGACGATGGGAATGTATAGGAGGGTTCTTGTTGCCATGGTTTTTCTGATCGGGTTTCCCCATGATATGGAATAATTTCTATGGAATTCATTCCATAGAAGTATGGAATGAATTCCGGTGAGTCGAAGGTTATTCCGTACCGTATAAGTGTGATTTCGTCTCGTTATCCCCTCTTATTACAAGCTTATGACAAGTGATTTGCATCTTGTTAACAAGTCGGCTTCCAGGAATAAAGCATGAATCATGCCTGGAAGAAAATAAACCGGATAAGGGTGACCGGTGTCAATTTTGTGAAGCGCACAATTGCTTACAAGCTGGAAAGAGGTAGTTCCACTATGAAGGATGTTCCGCCTGTGTCGTTTTTCTCAAAACGGATCGTTCCTCTGTGCTCCGCAAGGATACCTTTACATATATACAAACCCAGTCCGGTGACTTTTCCCGGATCTTTTGTGGTAAAAAATGGATCAAAAATTCTATTCATATTTCCTTCAGAGACACCGCAACCATTATCGGCGACAATCAACAGGACTGAAGAAGGTTTATCGGTGGTTATCGGATACTGAACCGTGATGATCAATCGTTTCTGAAGGGTATTCAACAGGGCGTCGCAGGCGTTTAGAATGAGATGGACCATCAGCTTTGATATCCCTTCCATTTCCATTTTTACCGGGATGACGGCCGATGAGGGATAATAGACGACACGGATATTATCTTCCTGTATTCTGCGCTCGGTCATTTTCAGACTCAATTTGATCACATCGCGCAGATCACCGTTCACATGAGGTCTTGGATGGATAGTGGATGATTGAAGCAAATCCTGACTGATCTTTGCGATCCTTTGCAGCTGTTCCATGCAGATTCTTACACTTTCTCCTGCCTGATCGCTTAGTGTTTCGTCTTTCATAAATTGGAGCCGTGAGGAGATGATGCTGACAGGATTGAGGAGTTCATGGGCTACGCCTGCGGCCAGACGCCCGATTGCCGCTTCCTTTTTGAACTGAACCAGAGTATCTCGTGTTTCCTGCAACTGCTGAACAGTTTCGATAAGATGTTTTTCCGCCTGCCCGCGCTCAGACTTGGGGTTGTTTTTCATATATTGAATTTCCTTAAATATTGGCACACCCCTATAAAAGCTATTTATGTATTATGATATCTACTGGTGGTGAAAAAAATGGAGAAGATGACGATTGGAAAAATTTATTTACTGATACTGACTCAGTTTTTTGTATTCTACGACCAAATATTATAAAGTCAATATTTTTATGAATCCCATAATCCGCAATACACATAAATCTTAGATTATGGGTATTGAAATATCGTTGATTCCCTGGAATAATATGGATAATATATCAAGATAAACCGCATCCTGGGTTTTTTTAGCTTACGTGATAAATAATAGGGCGGGATAATAATGAAATATCCTTTGAAAAAATCGGCCGCTCCAAGAACTCTTGAAACCTGCTTAGGTGTGTGTATTCTTTTAATTATTGCATTATGGCCTATTGACTTAGCTGACCCAATTATTTATAATAAACATCATGAGCAGCAATATTGGGGTTAAGCAAAATTATGGGGAAATGAGTTGGTTGATTTTCCAGGAAGACTTTCAGAGTGAAGATGACTGTTATGCCTG
>NZ_JBAMMY010000297.1:0-67228 GCF_051233685.1 Desulfobacterium sp. N47 | reverse complement strand
TCGCCAAGGCCGCGTTGGCTGATGATTTTAATGCCGTTTGCAACAAAAACCAGAAACTCTCCCGAAAATCTTTCGTGGACGCGCTGTTACGGATGGTCGCGTGAGTAAACCATGCATCATTTCGGTGAAACTTTAGTTATTATATTGTTATGCTAAGAAAAGCAAGATTGGTTCTTTCTTCTACCTGCGTCAGGTAACAAAACAGACTTGGATTGGTTTACTCTAAGCTGGATTACTTTTAATCTTTTATCAACTCAGCTTTTTCATTGCAATGCGTGCGGCAATAGCCACAGGATCCCAAAGGGGGGAAAAAGGAGGCGCGTAGCTTAAATCCAGATCGGCTATTTCCTCCACCGTAAAACCGGCGTGCAGTGCTGTTGCAAGTATATCAATACGTTTGGCAGAACCGCTTTCTCCCACAATCTGGCCGCCCAGCAGTCTTCCGCTTTTCTTTTCAGCCAGTATTTTAACCGAGACAGGACCGGCATTAGGATAATAATCCGGTCGGGTCATACTTTCTGTGACAGAAGTAATATGTTCTATCCCGGTTTGTTGAATCTCTTTTTCCTGAAGACCGGTACGTGCAATTTCAACCTTTCCTATCTTGCTCACAGCTGTTCCAACCAGTCCTGAAAAAACGGCGTGTCCTCCGCCTGCATTAATACCAACAACACGGCCATGCTTGTTTGCAACAGTACCCAAAGCAATATTTACAGGCCGCCTGCTGATCAGGTGAAAAGATTCGGCGCAATCACCTCCGGCCCATACGTTTTCAGCCATTGTATGCATGGCGTTGTTGACTTCGATAGCCCCTGTTAATCCGATTTTTATTCCTGCCGCTTTAGCCAGTGATATATTTGGTTTTACACCCATGCCAAGTATTACCAGGTCAGCCTCAAGCGTCCTCTTGTCGGTCACTGCTCTGCAGACATAACCATTCTTTACTTCAAAGCCGGTAAGACTTTCGTTTCTATAAAGCTTTACACCTGCCTCAATCAGAGCCTTTGAAACCAGTGCCCCCATGTCAGGATCAAGAGTCAGCATAACTTCCGGGGCTCTTTCTATCAGACTGACTTCCATTCCAAGCAACAACAGGTTTTCAGCCATTTCGAGCCCGATATAACCGCCCCCGATAACTACGGCTTTTTTCGGTTGACTCTTTTCAATAAAATCTTTTAAAGCCAACCCGCTTTTAAGGCTGCTTACCTCAAAAATTCCTTTTGCATCTATTCCTTCTACAGGAGGTTTTATAGAAACGGCACCTGTAGCAATCATCAATTTATCAAACGATTCCCACCATGTTTTGGGATTATCCTTTTCGCAAATAAGTATTTTACCCTGTTTGAGATCGATCTCTTTTACTTCATGCAGTACTTTTACATCAATGCCATCCTTTTGTTTTAACTCCAATGGTGTTCTGGCTGTCAGACTTTCAGCGCTATCGACCAACCGGCCGATAAAATAAGGGATGCCTCAGGTTGCGTAAGATATATGAGGACTTTTTTCAAATACTTTAATTTCCAGATTCCTGTTTGTACGTCTTGCTTTTGCTGCTGCCGTCATCCCTGCCGCATTACCACCTATAACAACAAATCTATCCGAATACATAGCATTATCCTCCCGATAAAGATTGTTTTTTTTCCTTTACTCCGAAAGCTGATAATCAGCTGTGTGCTAAAATAAACCTGCTGCATCTGCCTTGTGCACACCTGAAATGAGCATAAATTTATGGGTGATAATTCCCATTTATAATTTTATTACTTATTAATATTATTAGCATAAATCTTATCCAAAGACAAGAACGAAATCATGAGGTTTTATCTTGAGTAATGTTAGACCGTTGTTTTTAATCCTATGTTGACCAAAACAGGAAAACTGCACTATAAATACTTGTAATTAAGCTGATCCTTTTATATCATCTTAATTAAATAAACCTCATGTTAACTTCACTCCGGAATCAGTTTACCAACCGGTTGCGAAAATATATTTAAAGTAAATTTACAGGATAAACAGCAATGCTTAGAAAACTGGTGATTAATCCCTATCAATCAAATTGTTATATATTGGGTTGTAACAACACGAAGCAAGGACTTATTATCGATCCAGGCGGAGAACCATTGAGAATTATAAAAGTGGTAACTCAGCTGAATCTGAATATACGATATATTCTTCTTACGCATTTCCACTTTGATCATACAAGCGGCGCCAATGAAATCAGAAACATCACAAAAGCCCCCGTCTGGATACATAAACTTGATGCCCAAGGCCTGGATTTCAAACCTGACGGGGATATTGCCGACGGCCAGATAATTGCTCTGGGAAACTTTAATATCACTGTGATCCACACACCGGGCCATTCTCCCGGAGGAGTTTGTTTTCATGCTCCGGGCGTGGTCTTTACCGGTGATGCACTTTTTGCCGGTTCAGTGGGCAGAACCGACTTTTCCGGAGGTGACCATAATGGGCTCATACGGGGGATTAAGCAAAAAATATTTCCTCTGGGAGATGGGCTCAGGGTCTATCCGGGCCATGGCCCTCAAAGCACCATAGGACATGAGCGGACGACAAATCCATTTTTCCGTTAAACAAACCCTTGATTAATTTAGCTATAGAAAATATTTTTCTTTAAAGGCGAAAATATTTTGATCCCATATCTGCATCACTAAGAGTCTGCTGTTTTTGGTAGCACCGGCTTGATATCGACCACCGATGTTCCATCTATCGCTTCTATCGGCCCCACTTTCAGTCTGTTCCCTGCGATTTCCAGAACTGTAACCCTATGCAAACCAAGCGGATTTGGCCTATCGGGCGATCGTGTTGCAAAAACACCTGTCAGAGGCACGCTCTTATCCCGACGCGGATGCAACTTTAATATATCCCGACAAGCCTTGTGAAACCAGGTGATAAGAATAATTTCATTACCTGCGACTATACCTTCAAGTCCTTCTGCAAACATCGGATCAACTTCAAGCCATGCATCGGGTGCGCCTTCGCATCCCTGGTGGGGTGCCGCTTCTCTATTGGCAAGGCCGGAGTGTATAACCCCAATCGGTTTGATCATATAGCCGGATTCAATCATATATCTGGATAAAACTATCTCGCCTTTACCAGACTCTTGAGAGTTGACGAGACACTAGTAAAATAAATCTTTATCAAAATCTACTACTATGATAAATTATTAGATGTTGAAGGTATCTAAAAAGTTTCTTAATATTTACAATTTCTTTCAATAGGTAAATTAAATAATATTGCGCATAATAACCAGAAATATTAAATCACACCACTTTCAATATCTTCTTTTCACTCTCTGTTTCATTTTTGCTTTTGCGGTAATATCACCGGCAATTAAACAAACGGCATTTAGCGACAGATTCATTAATTATGTCCATCGTATTTATGGCGAGGCAACTATGGCACGCATTCTCAAATGGCAGGACTTGATCATAGAAAATATGGATAGGAAGGAGATGGAGAAACTAAATGCCGTTAACAGCTATTTCAACAAAATAGCGCAAGTATCGGATTTGGATAACTACAAACAACAAGACTACTGGGCTACACCGCTGGAACTGATAGCTTTGAACGGGGGGGATTGTGAAGACATTGCAATTGCCAAATATTTTACCCTGAAGAAGCTGAACGTGGAAGAAAAAAAACTTTGGCTCACCTATGTGAGGGCCTATACAAAAAACAGGATTGTGCCACATTTGGTGCTTACTTATTATACCTCACCAAATGCTGAGCCATTTATTCTTGATAATATAATGCCGGATATTCTGTCTGCTTCGAAAAGAAAAGATCTCAAACCCACATATAGTTTTAACGTAAGCGGTCTATGGGCAGCTAAAGAACGAGAAAGGGGTAAACACGATGGCGGCGCAAACCGTGTTTACAAGTGGAAGGATTTGCTGGAAAGAATGGAAGATGAGGGATTTTAATAAATTCCAAATTATTTTCTGATTATTTCCTGACAATTAAGGAGAACTTACAAATGTCTTTATCACGTGTCATAATTTTTATAATTTCATTATTTCTTCTTGTTATCATGGGAGGAACCTTCCTGGTGAATGTTATCAACAGCAGAAGATTTATTGAAGATCAGCTTGCATCTCATGCTCAGGATACGGCAACCTCTCTTGGCCTCTCATTATCCACATCAAATAATAAAAGTAATATGGCAACCGTAAATTCTATGGTTGATGCGATCTTTGACAGGGGCTATTACCAGAAAATAATTGTGCTTTCCATGCAAGGAGAAATTTTGCTGGAGCGGAATATGCCCATCAGGATCAAAAACGTTCCCGATTGGTTTATCAAGCTACTACCATTATCTACACCTGACAGGGAGGCTCTGGTCATGTCAGGCTGGAAACAATCGGGAAGAGTTTTGGTAAAAAGTCACCCCGGTTATGCATATGCATTACTGTGGCATAATTTTAAGGACATCTTCAAATGGTTTGTATCAATGTGGCTCATCGGAACAATTCTCATTATTCTGATAATGCGTGTTGTCCTGTTAAATCTTAAAGAGGTCGAATCACAGGCTGTTGCGGTAAGTAACAGAGAATTTCCGGAAGTAAAAAAACTACCATGGAGCAGGGAGTTAAGAAGTGTTGTAACCGCCATGAACCATATGACCCAAAAGCTGAAAATTACTTTTCAGGATCAGGCGCGCTTTATCGAATTGCTTCGCAAGGAGGCATATAATGATCCTGTCACATTCCTTGCAAATCGACGTCATTTTTTATCAAGACTAAGTTTTTTGATTGAATCTTCCGATGAATTTCTGATGGGAAGCCTTGTACTGATTCAAATTAATGAATTCAAAAAATTCAATCAGCTTCACGGACATGAAGAAGGTGACAGGCTATTGGAGAAAGCGGCACGAACCATCGAGACGGAATGTTCAAAGCTGGGAAGCAATTATTTGTTGGGACGTATGAACGGCGCTGAATTCGCATTACTTCTTCAAAATATCGAACAAGCGGAAAGTGAAAAAATAGTAAAATCGGTATTGGTAAAACTTGACCAGGTTAATTCACTCTACAACAGCCCCATAGTATTTCACTGCGGAATTTCATCTTATACAGGTTCCGAAACTATAAACCGGCTTTTTGCCGCAGCTGATGCAGCATTGCGCATTACTCAAGGTTATAGTGTTTCTTCATTGGAATGTTTTGAAAAGAATTCAAATATTTCCTGTAATTTTTCAGGAGCCAACAGTCTCGGAAATATGCTTCGCGATAGTTTGCGGGACAATAAAGTAAAATTGCATCTGGAACCAATTATCTCCTGTATGGGTTCAGAGCTTTTGCATTATGAAGCTCTTGCCAGAATCAGAGATGAAAACGGACAGTTGCTGCCGGCACAGATTTTTATCAGACTGGCCGAGGAAATGGAATGCATACAGGATCTTGACAAGCTAATTATAACGGCCTTGCTTGATTGTATGAAAGCAAATACCGCCGATACAAACCATTACGCTGTAAATCTTTCCTCAATATCCATGAAAGATTCAGCATTTATGGACTGGCTGATCCAAACCCTCCGCAAGTTTCCGGATCATAGCAAACGATTGATTTTCGAGACAACGGAGTATGGCTGCATTTCTTTTTTTGAATCTGTGAAATCATCTATCAGTAGAATTCTATCAACCGGCAGCCAGTTCGGCCTGGATCATTTCGGCATAGGTTCAGTTTCGTTCGGATATCTTATTAATTTAAAACTTGACTATCTCAAAATAGATGGAACCTATATCCGGGACATTTCAAAAAATATGGATAATCAGTTTTTCATTCAGGGAATAGGAAATATTGCCCATGGTTTGGATATCAAAATCATAGGCACATGCACTGAAAAAGAAGAAGATTTTATAACATTGAAATCATTAGGCGCAGATGCAGCCCAAGGGAGATTATTCTCATGAGCCTGTTTCAAAACGTCCCATTTAGGCCGATCTTTTGCGTTGGGCTCAAATTTTGCACGCAGTGAAGCATAGCGCTATCTTCGAAATACTAAATGTATTCCTGTGGTTATAAAATTTTCGCCCGCCTTGACCTTGACCAAACTGAAACGTTTTGAAAGTGGCTCTCTTATATTATATCTATTTCTGTAGATGAGTTGTCATGTTTTTCAGCAAATCCCATTTTTTCAGTCCGAATAGACCCATCAGGCCGGGGATAAATAAAAAAACAGTTGAAGGAACAGGAACGGCGGTGGTTTGAATTATATCGAGATCAAATGTCAAAATGGATTCATAATTAAAAACACCACCCATCGTCTCAAATATGCTTACATCCGAAAATGCGCTGATATAAAAAGGTTCATTAAAGTTCAGGCTAATGGTTTTAAAACCTGTTGGATCGCCATCCTTCCAGGAAAAGATATTTTGCCCTGAACTGTTGGCCAATTCGATTTTTTGGCTAAGATTATTCCCGTAAGTGTCTTTAACCGGATTAATGAGAATATCCGCATCCAGGCTACCTGAACCTCCTGTTATCATCAATGCATACTTTGCAAAGCTTGATGCAGAACCTATAATAAATCCCGGAGACACATTGATCATTCCAATGGATAATCCGTCCATTGAAACAGATAGCCTGGAATGTACTCCGGCCGGATCATTGTTGTAATTGTTTTCGATCACCATGTCAGACCCCCGCCTGTTTTGGGTCCAGTAATTTGAATTAAGCGATATTGAGGCATTTGCGGGAGCGCCATAATTAGCGCTTAGCATACCTTGACTACCATAAATTTCAGCTTTATTTACATATGAAGTTGGTTCATATTCAAAGATAGTGTAATAAGCCATTGAAGGCTTAGCAAACAGAACAACCGCCAAAGCTGAAATCATAAGATTCAAAACCATAAAATATTTGCTTTTCATCTTATTCCTCCTCTTAAGTATAATGTTTAACTCTGTATGCAGTTAAAATATTTTACCTTTATTGCAACCATTTATTTTTGCAATTCTAATCTCTAAACCTATATCCCACAGATCTAACCGTCTCAATATACTTACCGGCCTCACCCAGTTTCTTTCTTAGTCCGACTACCAGGGTATCTACAGCACGAGACTTAACAATGTTTTTCTCACCTTTCACCAAATCAAGGATCTGAGAGCGGGTAAAAACCCATCCCGGTTTTTTTGCAAGAATATTTAAAAGCCTGAACTCCGTAGAGGTTAAATCAACATGCTTTCCATTTACAAGCACCTCATGTTTTCTTTGGAAAAGAACCACATCATGCACACGAATGGTTGCAGCTTCTTCATTTTTGACGCTATTTAAATTTCTTTTCAGAACCTCCTTGATTATCGCCAGCAAAACTCTGGGACTGAATGGTTTCGTTATATACTCATCGGCTCCCATTTCAAGACCGGCAACTACTTCCGCTTCACACATATTACCGGCAAGCATAACGATTGGAATAGCCCTGGTACGGGGATCAGACTTCAAACGTGATGTCATTTCCAAACCATTTATCCCGGGAAGTGTTAAATCCAGGACAACGAGATCAGGGGTACTCTTTTTCAGGATACTCAAGG
Organism: Desulfobacterium sp. N47; assembly: GCF_051233685.1. Lineage (NCBI taxonomy): Bacteria > Pseudomonadati > Thermodesulfobacteriota > Desulfobacteria > Desulfobacterales > Desulfobacteriaceae > Desulfobacterium > Desulfobacterium sp. N47. Next base: position 59,682 of record NZ_JBAMMY010000297.1, on the reverse strand, counting down.
CCTTTTCACCGGTTTTAGCATGAAGCACATTGTATCTTTCCAGGGACAGATTCAAATTGACAAGTTCAAGGGTATCCTCTTCATCTTCAACAACCAATATTAATTTACTAAGCATGCTGGTCCTCAGACGGATATGAAAATTTTCATATATTGAAATATGTTAAGGTTTTGACAAATATTTATTAAATTTCGGCATAATATCTTTCTTATCGATCTGTTCCTTTTCTATTCTTTCCATATAGTCCTGTATAAGCTTTTCCATTTCAACCTTCTGCAGCTGCGTGAAGGGTTCCGCAGAAAGAATGGATTTCGTGACTCCCTTATTCCTGTATTTATCCACAAGTTCGCCTGTAATTACGCACAGTCTTGCGTTGTTCGATTTACACCGTTCCAAACCCTGCGTGATTCTTTTAAAGTTTTGTTCCAGGCTTTTCATCTCCGAAGTAATTTTTTTCAGTTCATTCTCTTTCTCCAGAATGTTATGGTTACAGGCCTTAATCTCCTGCCGGTATTTTTCTTCATTCTTCTGAATATCGGATTCAAGCTTTATCTTTTTCTCTTCAATAGTTTTATTTTTTTGTTCCAGAGAAAGAATATCTTTTTTTAAATTTTCCCCAAGAGTACGATACTCTGAGGCAATAGCTTCCTTCTCCTTACTGAGTTTCTCCGCCTTTTCTTCAAAGGCTCTTTTTTCTCCTTCAACCATGAGTTTGCTGCTTGTGATCTGTCCCGACAGAGCCTTTTGTTCCATATACTTCCGCTTAAGGAGTTCTTCCCTGCTTTTCATCTGTCCGGTATTCTCTGCGAAAACAGCCCTTTCTTTACGAAGCCGAAGATGCCCATAACCCAAACCAAGCGCCAGACCCGATGTAACCAGTAAAAGTACTATAATAATTTTGGATATATTTTGTTTCATGATAATTTTTTGCCCGTTTGCAGATTATTCCTAAAATCTTGCGTTAATATTTAACATCAGCGTATCAATTGAAAGGGGTGGGCCGTTTATTTCATCCGTTGATATCCACTGAGCTTCCAGCCAAATATCCTTATACAGCACAAAACGTCCGCCCAGTCTCCATCCCTGCGCATTTGTGCCGCCTGAGTGAAAATCGGAATCCGTAAAGGCGTCAAGCACCGCATCAGCTTCCAGGTGTTTATAAAAAATAAATACGTTCCAGTCAGCGAAGTTCCACATCCATGGATAACCTACGGTAAGCCCTACCTGCCAGCCTTCTATTTCTTTACTTACATTAGTATTTCCTGTAAGTTTGGCGACATCCTTGCTGTCAAAGCCTATATTTCTTACATAATCTCCAAGGAAAATAAGGTGAATGGGATGAAACCGAACATAATCCAATTCACCGGTGATATTGAGAAGTTTATAATCTGCAGCTAACGCTGTCTTGATTCCGTTTGACGGATCAATGTCAAACAACGTATTGCCTTTCTGCTGATACAGAGGCGCCGTGTAATCCAATACGTTGGGTTTAAGCGGATCATTTACCTTACCTTTGATGTTCTCATAATCATAAAAGGAAAGCCCTAATTTTAGATTTGGCCCCATTGTGTCTTCATAACCGATCCCGACCTGGGCGGCATAAAGCCATTTGTCGTCCTGAGATAATTCAACCTCCTGGAGAGGAAAGACACCTAAGTTTAAAAACGCTTTCCATGGATTTGAAAGCTCAGTATCACTCACCAGATTCAGGGCCAGACCTTCAAAATTTACGTCAGAGTCCCAGACCAGATCCGAACAGAAAAAAGGATTGGGTAATCTGCCGCCTGTCATAACCATCTGGGGAATCATATCCATGATGGTATCCTGGGCTTTATATGTCCACTTGATATAAGCCTGGTCCAAAACAAAACTATTTTTATTGTAGTAATCACCGAAAGTATCATTAGTTGAAACCGGATCTTTGTCATTTCCTGTGGCAACTCTGGCCAAAACATCCACCTTGCCCATTCTGGTCTCGTTTTTATCCAGCACGTTTGCTTCCGCTTTAAGACGAATACGTATGCGTCCACGGCTCCTGTCTTCCTTGGTGTTCATTAATGTTGACGGATTATCCGGTTTCAGAAGATCGGCATTATTCTTATCAAAATAATCCTCCTGGTACCTCAGGCGTATATCTCCTCCCCACCTGATTCTCTGCGCCCATGAAGATTTTCTGAGCTGATCCGAGATATCCTCGTCGATCTTCTTTTTAATAGTCTCTACTTCCTGATTCGTGGTCTGTGAATGAGCCTGCATTTCATCAGATATATGGTTAATATCCAGTTTTATTTTATTTAAATCTTCGCTCACCTTTTGGGTAACCTGTTTCGTGATTTTCTCCATGTATTCCTTGTCTTTATCTTCAGGAATAATTGTAATCACGTTTTTCCGTTCTTTCCCGGCATCGGATGATCTATATCTTTCAATAAATCTTGATGCCTCCTCTTCATTGATAATATGCTTTTCTTTGAGGATCTGAATAAGGGCCTCGCTGCTGTCAAATCCACTTTCAGGTAACTTTTCTTCTGCTGCAAATGCAGCAAAGGAAAAAAGAAAAATTATAAGGCTCATTAAACAATAAGTACAAAAAGCCTTTTTTATCAGCACCAGTTTTCTGTTCATAATTTCCTCATCAAATCCTTTTTTAAAACCCATAAGCACGGCAGGGTGTAAAACCCCGCCCTACATTATTTTACGTAGGGCGACATTTCACATGCCGCCACCTTTTCTTTCTTCATAATCATTCCCCCTTAGAAAAGGAGCTTTCTTTAATTCCTCCCTAATAATTTTCCTCTAATTCCCCCTTAAAAAAGGGGGATTAAGGGGGTTGTTTCCTTATTCTACATTCAAAGATCTCTCTTTATCCCTGCGAGCTGATTTTAAGTTTCATGGCTCTGGGCATTCCATCCGGCGGCGGTTCGCTTACCCTTGCCATTACAAGAGCATCCTTTATGGCCTGGTCCGCGGCCTCATTGCCCGAGGAACCTGCAATACTGCACTGAATGATTTTTCCTTGCTGATCCAGCTCGATCCTTATAACTACCTGTATCTTTCCTTTGGGTATTCCCCCGGTCTTTTCGAGACGCTCCCTAACGGTTTTCCTGATTTCATCCTGGACTATCTTTGTGTACCAGGCATACTGCCCCATTAAAGAACCGCCTCCACCTCCTCCGCCGCCTATCAGCGCACGCCCGCCCTTCTTCCCCACCAGGCCAAATCCATCGGATCCTGCCGTTCCGTCAGCATCAAGGCCAAGATCCTGGCCCGGAGGTTTATTATCCTGGGATTGATCCGGCGTTTCATTCAGCTTGGGTACTTCTATCTTTTGCTCAACGATCTCTTCCTTTTTGATCTCTGGCTCAGGAAGCTTTTCCGGAATCTTTGGAGGAGGGGGTTTCAGCAAGGTTACCATCTGTATCTGACGATCCTTTTTCACTCCGTCAGCGGAGTTAATTAACCTGACCAGAAAGGCGCCGGCTCCAATGAGGATGACTATGATGACGGAAGAAATAATCCAAATAACTGTATTGGATCTTATTTTTTGTCTTTTTTTATTCTTCATGTTTTTCTCACTTAACCAGTTTCTGTGTCACAAGCCCTAGTTGGGTTATATCCAGCTTCTGCATGAGATCCAGTACTTCAATAACGCTTTCGTAATAAACCTTGGCATCCCCCTTAACTACTACCGGCAAATTGGGGTCCGCAGCTTTGTATTGCCTGAGCATGGCCTCCAGTTCTTTGAGTGTCACAGGAAAGGTATCCAAATAGATCTGGCCGTCATTGCGGATAGAAATAGCCTTGGTGCTTGGCTTGTTCAGGCTTGGTGTCGTGCTTGCTTTTGGAAGATTCACCTTGATCCCCTGTATTGTTGCTGTAACTGCAATTATAAAAACTATCAGAAGCGTCCATGCCAGATCCAGTAATGGCGTTACATTCAGGTCGTCAAAGATTTTCTGATCATAAAGCTCTTTTCTCACGACAACTATTCCTCCGATTCTTCAATTTTCAGGTTAAGTTCATCCACAAACAGTACCATTTCTGAATTTATATTTTTAATTTTAGTCATAAGGTAGTTATACGCAAGAAGAGCCGGGATGGCCACAATCAGCCCGAACACTGTGGTTGCAAGAGCCGAAGCCACACCTGGAGCAATCGCCATGATATTGGCCTCACCTGCCTCTGACATTGCGGCGAAGGTATTCATAACCCCCCAAACTGTGCCCAAAAGGCCAAAAAACGGGCCACCTGCGACAGACATGCTCAGAAAGACCAGCCAGGCACTTAACTTTAAAGTTTCACGCACATAAGCCCTTTCTATAGCGGCCTTAACGGAATTAAGCGCTTTGGGAGTCAACTTCTTCAACTCATCGGGATTTCCGGAACCGCCAACCTTATTGGTCAGCTCTTTTTTCCCGGCCGCATATATTCTATAAAGAGAGGAACTAAGGAAATAATCATCATCTTCTTCTTTAACTTTTTCAGCTTTTCTCAGATCTGTGACCCCATCAAAATAAACAAGAAAGTCATTGTTTGTTCTTTTAATTATAAATAAAATATAGGTTTTATAAATGAAGATAATCGTACCGACGATGCCAAAAATGATCAGTATCCCGATTATCATCCATCCATCCAAACTGATATTCTTCAATATTATCTTCAAATAGGTTATGGCCAAACCAAGCTGGCCGCCGCCCCCGCCTTCTCCGGCCTCCTCATCTCTCACTGAAACTTCTTTACCCTCTGTGCCTTCAGCCATGAAGCATGCTCTGATCCACGAGGCGGAACGGGCTGTTTTTGAAATCCTGATCTCGTCCATATCTGCCTGTAAAAAATTGTTTCCTGCATATGAACCGCCGATAGTAATATTGCCTTTTAAAACCGGCAATTCAGCGGTTATATTTATCCAGTTCATCTCAATTCCTTCCAGGTAAACCGTCATACGTCCGTGAGGTGCAACTGTAACAGCAATGTGATGCCACGTATTTAATGTAAGATCGGCGCTCTGATCGGTTTTGAATGTTTTATTTTTATCAGTCGTAATCAGGGCGTAAAGTTTTGTTCCGTTAATTGCCAGCCTGACTTCCTGCTTTCCTTCCTCCCATGAATAAATATATGCCTGATCCTGAGGTCTGGAAATTCTTATCCATGTTGAAAAAGTGAAACCACCTGAAATATCCAGTGATGGAGTAACCGGAATAACGATTCTGTCCCCTGAGCCGTTTAAAGTCATTCCTTTGCCGATCAAAGAGGGCAATCCCTGACCGCCTGTGAACTGAGAAGGATTATTGCCGAAAGCCGTTGCATCCCTGGGAGCGTCTTCCACCTCGGCCATGTGATAAACGAGCGCGTAGTTAACATCATACGTTCCTTTTATATCCTGACCATCTGCGGCGGATTTATTACCATAATACATCCAGACGAAATCCTGATTTGAAGTTGCAGGCAGCTTGGGGATACTGACCCAGAAAAGTGCAATTCCGTCTATGGTGTCATAATTCTCAATGTGATATTTCAATGGGGTTTTGTCATCTTGCGATACAAACCGTATATCCGAACCATCATCTTTAGCATTGGTAAAATTAAAATTGCCGGAATGGAGCCTTATAAGGACAGGGATCTCGTTTAAATTTTCCTTAATATCAGACCCGGTTGAGGTCGTGTCAAATGCTATCTTCTTTCTGTGCTCCCACTGATTATTCCACCAGGCACTGGCAACCGAAGCCATGCCAAATATGAGGCATAATGTCAGGATTAATTCAAATATTATACGTTTTGGATTTCTCATAAGTTTCTTGTCCCTTGTCCTTTGTCCGTAATCAATTCCCGTTACCGTCTCTACTTCTTCTTTAGTTAATACTCTTTGCTCAGATTTCTCCGGATATCCTTAAAACAAATCAACTCCAACTACCCGTTTTTCATTGCCGTTATTTTATTCTACCGAAACAGTATCAAAACCGATAAACTTCACATCCAGCCATTTAGCTACAAAGTCATCAAGCATTTTTTCCGCCCGTTGAGCAGCTTCACCTTTCTCAGAAGCAAGCCCGGCCATCTGTTCAGATAGTTTGCTCACCTCGGAAAGAGCTCCTGCCCCCGTAAGGCTGCCCAAATTAACACTTTCAGTTGATGTCGGAACTCCAAGGCCTGTGCCGGAAAAACTGATATTCTGGGCGTTAAGCACGGTTACAGAGCCCAGAAACAGATTATTTCCTGCAATACCGGCTTCACCGGCATCAATCAAATTGGCATAAAGATAGATGTTGCCCGGCTCATTTGCTTTCAGCGGACCTCCTTCTCCGTCCGGATCAAAGCCGAGACCCCGGATTCCACTCCCCACCGCAGGCGGATTAAAAGTGATTTGTCCGGTTTCTGGATCTAAAGTCGGCGGGCTGGCGCTTACAACTGTCTTGGATCCCCGTCCGGCATTTATCACCCCGTCATCAGCCCAGATCGTCATATCTCCTCCATTGAAAGTCATTATCCTTGACTCGTTTACATTCACATCTCCTGCCGAGAATATATTGATGGCGCCTCCCATAGCCGTATATATTCCTGTGTTTGCTCTGTCTTCTTCAGCTTTAAAAAAGGTGGTTCTTCCTACATCTATTCTTCCGTTGGAAAGAATAAATATGGGGGTCTCGCCTGAGATGGCGCTGATCTGTGAATTAAGCATCAGGATGTCGCCTCCGCTTTCCTTATTGATTTCGCCAAGCATAGAAATGACTTCCGCCCTTGATTTCCGTATAACCTCATTTGCTTTTTCTTCGTTGCCGGACGTCAGAAGCTTTGTATATTGACTAATGGCATCACGGAGATTGCTAAAAAACTCCGCCGTGTCATCCTCATTCAGATCCTTATCAAATCCTGCCGCTACCAGCAGAGCGCTTCCATCAATGCCCAACTTCGGATTTATGGTCCCGCCGATGGTTCTGAGCCCAACCCTTGCATCGCCCAGGCTGATGCTCCCTCCGGCTTGAACCATAAATAGGCCGGAACCTGCTACTTCAAAACCCGAATCATAGGATTGAAGCAACTCGCCCCTCTCGGGAAAAATAATATCACCACCAGCCTTAACTAAGGTCACATCACCTGAATTCAGATTCTGAACGCCAAGATATACGTCATATATGTTTCCTGCTGCCGTAATTTGAGTCTTTTTAGGAATATAAAGCTTAAGACCTTTGATATCTCCCCCGGCCCGGATATCTACCGGAACCGGGTCATTTTTATGTATTAAATCCCAGGATGCGTTTCCGATGCCTGGATTTGGCTTTGAAAAAGCATCTGCTAAATCCGACATTAAAATAGTATAACGCTCAAGTGTCGATGAACCCTGCATATACCCATTAATATCGCCTCCTGCTATCAGTCGAAGATTCCCAGCAGGTGACGGCGCCAATGTGAGGGAGCTTAAAAAATTTATATTACCTGCCGCCTCAATCTCCAGTGTGGGTGGCAATATTGTTTCACGAGTGTCACTGACGTAAGGGCTATTGCCGTTAAAGATCACATTGCCGAGCGCTGAAATAATCGAGGCCGAGGCTTTATCCGAGTAAAGAAAAAGATTTTGGCCTGACACAAGAGTGGGATTCAGGATTGTGCCTATATGAACATCCCCTTGCCCGCTTACCTTGAAATTGGTATCGAATCCCTCAAAAACGGAGCTTATACTTGACAAGCCTTCCTGGCTATACTCAATAATTTCTCCCAGGGCATTGATATCCTCATCTCCGTTAACCACCAGAAATCTGCCCGCCACATTACCTCCGGCATAAAGTCTGAGATCTCCTGCGCCTTCAATATCCGATTCATAATTATAAACCGTGTCCACAAGCGTCCTTACTACCTTCACATATCCAAAACTTCCTGCAGCAGCGCGGAAAGAACCACCGGTATTGATTTCCAGATCACCGCCTCCCAGGGTGGCAATACCCCGGATATCCATTGTTGCTTTAGTACCGAAACTACCCTGGCCATTTAAGCTTGGACCCCAGTCTGAAGCTCCACCATCCGAACGCTTTGAATAATTGAAATCCCAGGGGTATTCGGTGAGTGGAACCAAAGATTCAAGATTTCTTCCGACATCCAGATAGATATTTCCCGCATCCTGGCGTCTGTATCGAAGAGTGGTTAATTCCGCAGTTCTTCCCATAGAGAGTATGGCTCCCGGAATCGAGCCTGTTCCTTTGCCGATAAGAAGATCCTGACCCACTCTTATATCGATGTCTCCTGTGCCGGAAAGAATGGCTCCGCCGTTAAGAGTGAGATTGCCGCCCGCATTTACTTCAATGGACCCGTCAAAAGTTCCAATATTAAATGCTTCCTTAAGCGCCCACCATGTGGTGCTGCTTGAAAGCACTTGACCCAATCCTACTTTCATATTTCCGCCGGAAGCAAACCTTAATGGAGCGCTTTCGGTATATACGGTTTTGTTATCAGCAACAGCCAACGTCCCCACATTTTTCTTCACAGCAAGCACATCCGCGCCGGACAGGTCCGCTCCTGCCACCATGTTTATAGCCCAGCTATCCCTTGATGAAACGGGAGATGGGTTTATATTCGGCATATCCGTAAGATTGGAATTCAAGTTCAGATTGCCTCCGGCCCGAAATGTTAAAACACCGGGTTCAACGCCAAATCGCCAGGTATTCAAATCCCAGTTATTGGCAAGTGTAAGATCTCCTGCGCTCCTGATTTCAATACCAGGAATAAAATGAAGCTTGTCTGATGTATCCTGAGAACCGTCATTCTGTTGCAACACCAGGCCTGAAAGTAGCCGGCTTCTGATGGTTCCGGCATTGTTCATATAAGTTTGTGTCTGTGATTTCCAGGTATTGATATCAGAAGTTGTAATTGAGGTATCATTATAAATTGTAAACGCTTCCGCATAAACGCCTGATGCACCTTTTATTGTTCCACCCAGCGGATAAACCAATACATCGTTTTCGGATCTCGGCGCTCTCATATATACTGTGCCGCCCTGTCCGCCATCACCCGATGATACATCAATTTCCGAACCTGAAAGAAGAACTACATATCCTTCCGATGCACCAAGAGTAACATCACCACCGTCCGCTCCCGTTAAAGTCCCCTTTGCATTAATTTTACTTCCCCCAAAAAGAACAACCGCATCCTTTCCATAGAGCTCCACAGATCCTCCGCCTTCATCTCCTGAAACATCGATATAGGCGTTTTGTTGAACAAAGATTGAACCTTCATCAGAAACGACTTTAAGATTTTTTGCCTTCACATACTCTTGTGGTGCGACCGGTGAGGATAATCCTATGATAATATCCCCTGTTCGTGAACGAACACCGATATCATTGTTAAAACCTCCGGCAGATATTTTTTCGTTAAGAATGTTGAAACTTGCCAGACTCAATGTATCCAGGTAAAATGATCCGCCGTTTCCACCGTTAACGGCATAACCCCTGAGTTCGCCGTTTATTTTTACATTCTGTTTTGGCCCGAAAAGTGCAATGCTTCCGGCATCACCCTGTGCTCCTGCAGACACATCTATAAGGCTTTTTTCGGCAAGATCTATTTTCCCAAATTCCGATCTCAGTTCCACCAGGCCACCTTTACCGTATTCACTTCCGCGGTTTATAATCCGCCCCGTATCGGTGACAAAAATACCATCCGCATCAGACGAACCGGTTGCATTCAGAGTGAGGCCGACGGAAGATGTTTCTATAAGTCCGTCTACAACAATACTTCGGCCATTAAGGTTTAATAATCCTCCCGGAACGATACCGGCGACAGGAGACACGCCGTTAGAGTATATTCCTATAGAACCTGTCTCAGTATTTACGCTGAAATCAGCAGTCTGATAGTTACCGACGCTGTCTTTATCATAGGAAGTGGTCAACCTTGCTGCAGTAATATTCAGATTTGCCTGTGTGGTTAAAGATCCCTTTCCCTGAAAGATTGTATCTTTATTACTTGCAATATTTATCTGGGAAAAACCGTCAATTAACACCTGCCCGCGTCCTATACGCACCTCGTCAGCAACAACATTCATAATGCCGGTCTCAGATAAACCGGTATCAGTCAGAGGATTTTCCCCGCTATACAGCAACCTTATAACAGGTGCGCGAAGAAAGACTTCAGCCACCGGATCAATTACAGGATCTGCTCCTGTGCCTGTGATACGGGAACTGTCCAGGCTTAGCATTTCTTCGGCATGAAGATTAAAATCGCCTATGAAATTGATATTGGTATCACTTCTTATGCCGATCTTTTTAAAAGTTTTAAACTTATCCCAGCTGCTCTGCCTGATATAACATCCGTCAAGATTCTCAGGTATATCATAAGTCTCGGGCACGAAATAAATCACTCTGGAAACCAGTGTTATATCGTTGCGATCCGACAGTTTTATATCACTGTGATCTACCTGAATTTCACCCAGGTAGGCAAAAGTCTTCATATCCAGAACCACCTCATCCGAAGCATGCACAAGACTGCCGTGCTCCAGTGTGACTTTGGCTATTCCGTCGTTGTCAGGGTCAGGTACAATCAGGCTTGCTACACCGTTTCCTGTCTCAGATACTGCATGAATTTCAGCGCCACTGCGAAGAATAATCTCATCCTTCGCTTTAAGTGTTACCTGTTCAGCCCGGATAGAACAGCCTTCCTTCAAAACAACAACCTCCGTCCTTTCCGTATCCCCAAGCACTATCTCCCTGAGATCCATTCCCTTAAAGATATCCTTTTGAATCAGAAGTTTGTTCTTCAGCTCCGCCGGTATATCAGTGTTAAAGTCAAATCCTGCAGGAAGAATTCCTGCTATATCACCCATCTCGATCCGGTTTCCCGCAAACGTGATTATGCCCTTTTCAAATCCGGGCACAGCATTGTTTTCGAAAGTACCATCCAGTATAGTTGTATTTCCTGTAATGCTGAGGCTTCCCGCATTCCCACCGGCAAGCGTCCACTTATTAAAGTAACCTTCATTGAGAACATTTTTTGCAGACCGGATAGAATAGCCGCCGGGATTTATGGCTTTCACATCCGTTCCCCGAACAGTAGCATACCCTGTAACAACAGGGTATCCTTCCTCCGACAATTTTTGTCCCGGTATATAGCTCTGGCCCGCCTTACTCAGATCGGTCAGAATCATTGCTCCGGGCAGAAAGGCATATTCTTCCGGCAACAATGAATATACGCCGGCCGGAACCCCGGAACCTCCTTCAAGGTATACCGCCTCTCCGGGCAAAAGTACGGAATTATCGGGAAGAATTACATATCTGCCCGGCTTTGATAGAGGATTCTCCGAACCCATAGGTGAACTCAGAAACTCATAAGTTATTACTGAACCACCCCCTGAAAGATCAACAAGGGCGCCATTTTTCACGATAACCTCGTCACCGTCTATTTCTACGGATTTTGCGGGAACTTCCGTTATATCCCTGGTTACAGTTGCTCCGCTTGTTGCGCTGCGATCCAGCGCCTGCCAGAATTCACCCGACAAAATTCCATATTTAACGGAATCCATACCTGCAACAGTTGTGACACTATTTTCCGAAAGATAAACTCTTCCTCCGGTTGCTGTTGATTGAAGGCTTATCCTCCCCAGAGGCGCTGCCAGAAACCCTTGATGTTCGATGCTTGCCGCTTCTATTGTCAGACTCCCACCGGCGGAATATACAGGATTGTTATCTGCTTCGCTGCCCGGCAGAATCAAAGCCTTGCCTGCAACCAAGAAAGTAAACTCCGAAAGAGTGGTCGGATATATCCGTTTTGCCTTGAGTGTCAGATCGCCCGGTGTCTTTATCTTTCCTGACCAGTGGAATTTACTGTTTGAATCATTGTAAACTTTATCTGAAACACGGATGTCGTTTGCGGCTGTTAGTGAAACATTACCAAAACCGGAAAGCGCCATGCTTCCTTCTATATCTATCCAGTCGGCCGCAACAGACAATGAACCTGTACCCGGTGAAGCCGCCGCAGGGATCATGTTGTATGGGTTATCACTATTAACATCATACTTTTCCGTATCATTAATAATACGCACCCACGGTGAAAAAAGAGAAACATGCTGATCATTAAATCCCAGGATTTCCGGTGCATCCATGATAAGATATCTTCCCATGCTGATATTAGCATCTCCTGAAAACGCAATATTCTTTTTGCTTTGCATTTTAAGAGCGTCAAATCCAAGAGATTGGAAAAATGCGATATTATCGGAAGATACCATAAGCCCTTTGTCGCCATGTGTTCTGCTCAGAGTCAGAAAACCTCCTTTAAGACCCTTCATGCCTGCATGGGCATCAATTGTTCCGTTTATGACAAGATTATTATAAAAGCCGAGGCTTAAACTGCCGGGCTCGCCTGCAACCGTATATTCTAAAGGCAGCATGCCCAATACGGAATATTTTGCGTATGATTTAACCGGCTTTGATCCGGAAACATCCACCAGGCTGCCCGATTCCAAAATAAGACTGCCCTGGCTTGCCTCAAGATCAATCTCTCCTGCAGCTACAGGCTTATACCCTACCGGGTACCCCTTGATCACAGGCCCTGATTCAGGTATGTTATACCCACTGGCTGAAAGTACTGCTCCGCTTACTATAACCAGATCCATGTTCGGGCCGGAGGTCTTAAGATCAATCGTTCCGCCTGGTGCATCCAGATAACCCGCCACTCTCATACCGGGGGCTTCCATCCGGATAGTACCTTTCGGCCATATCCCGATCATAGACCCGTAACCGATATCTATCATCGATTTGTCATTTGCTCCCGAGGTGCTGAGTCCGTCATCCACGCCCGCCCTGAGTGTAATCGATGAATCGCCCATGAATTCAGGATCTGCTTTCACATACTCATTATCATTTTTCTTTTCATTATAGACGTAATTTAAAACAGGACTTGCATCCTTTTTTTTGGCCATAACAACCGGCTGAGCCATCTTGACTGTTGAAGGAAAGAGCATTGCTCCGGGTTTTACTTCAAGATCATAATTGGCCATAAGTTCAATATTTGTAAATCCCGTAGCACTAAACCTATCCTGACTTAAAACAAAATTCTCGACAAATCCGGCCGGGATTTGTGTATCGATATCAAGTTCAACAGGAGACAATGATGCAGATTCCACCACCGATATTTGCCTGGCAAGAATAGAAATTGCACCGCTGTTGTTTCCCAGCAGTGAATACCCCTTAAGATCACCGTCAAGAACAAGCGCTCCTTTTCCATCGGATTTCAGAGCGATGCTTATATTACCCGCATCTCCTCCGGTGACGGAACCCTTTTCATCTATAAGATATCCGCCGCTGACATCAATCAGCGAATCTTTTGATATAATTACACCTCCGCCTTTTGTTGTTTCCGAGCTTAAGGATACCGTTCCGCCTTCAAGATGTCCGGAGCTTACAAGATCTGTTCCGGTGCTGACCGCTTCAAAATTATCTATTCTCTCCCCGGAAGTATCAATCTTGCTGCCGGAAGCCAGAAAGACTCTCCCGTCTCCGACGACCGGCACAACCCCCGTAGTGACATTATTAACTGCTTTAAGAGATACCGAACCACCGGAACTGAGTATTTCCCCCTGATGATCAACTACTCTGGCGGTAACATTCATTTCAGTATCCGGCTTAAAAGACAAAACCGCATCCTTTTCCGTGACAAAGCTTGTGTTGATAAAGATAGTAAGAGCGCCCAAATCAGCTTCGTTAAGAATGCGCGAGGAAAGATAAGTGGTATTCGTGTCCGTACCAGTTCCGAAAAGGCTGTCGTCCGGCTTAAAACCTGAAGGTAAAGGTACAACATCAGACCGGATGACCACTCCATAAAGTGAATAGTCTATATCAAGTGGGTTTGCATCCGGATCATTAACTCCGAGTTGGACGATACCGCGACTTGGTTCCTTCCATCCGATAGCTGTCTGATTATCCTGTTCATCTGTCGGCTCTTCTTCTTTTGTCTGGAAAGGGCTTTTATTCACTGAACCGGCAAGGGTGCCGTCCAGTATGATTCTTTCAGCCATAAGCTTCAAGGTTCCGGCATCATCTCCCTGCACTCTTTTACCCGAATAATTCATGATTTTATTGGCCCCGCCCGCATAAAGGCCCTGGTACTCTTCTGTAATACCGAAACGTTCATGAACGATCTTGGTGAGTCCGAGCACTTCGTCATAATCTATGTATTCCGGAGCCTCGCTGATATCATAAACCTGGTTTCCCGTCTTTAATTTTGTAGTCTCAACATGACCGGCCGCGTACCGGATACCTCCGCCTGTAAAATTGATTAAGGCTCCATCCCTTATGATAAGTTCTTCCAGACCCTGCCCCTGGACAGAGTTCCCTTGAATCGTAATAGTACCGCCTTTTGTAGCCTGCTCAAGCGCCGTTACATCCCTGGATTTCAGAGATCCCGATACATCTCCGATTGCTGATCCAAGATATGCGTCAAACTTGATTTTCAGACCATTAAGAATACTCTCCTTCTGGCCATAGTCGTCCCTCAGTTCTACACTGTTAAGCTGGCTTTCAATGATGTTACCCTCCGCCTTCATATCCAACCATCTTCCGCTGATATCCAATATGGAACCTTTTTCCATATACACCCTGTTAACGGCAGTGATGCTGATTAGACCCGAAGGTGCTTCCATTATACCGCGGTGCTCAAAATCCTTTACACCATCATAATTACCAGGATCAGGGTCAAGTCCCTGAATTCTTATTTCACCGGGATGAAACTCAAAGGATTCATTAACCTTTTCAGTTGAGTCCAAAACAGCAACGGATGTTATACTATTTGCGCCTGTGGATACCTTATCAGATGCACAAAGTTCGATCTCACCCTTTTTCTTGACTGCTGTTATCGAGCGGATCAGTCCATTCTGGTTCACTACCCGGCCATACATGCCTGCAAGACCTGCATCCGTCAGTATCCAGCCTTCTTCTAAATTGCCGGCTTCTCCGGCTTCTAAATTGCCGGCTTCTCCGGCACCGGCTTTAATCTTTACAAAGAAAGGGGAGCGTCCCGTGTCGCGATAGATATCTACTTCGGTTCCTGCCGCAAGCCCCACCTGGCCGACAGGGCTTATGATTGTGCCGCTGTTTTTTACTACAGGAGCTATTAAAAATACCTCGCCAAGCGGATCGGTTTCGATATAACCTTGGTTGGAAACCATGCCGGGTGTGTTGGTCTCAGAGTCATAAACGGTGTCCAGTTCTCTTGTTGGGCCCAATTTGGCCCTGAAATCCTCTGCTTTAAATTTAAGAGCACCATTCAGAAAGTCATCGTCATTGGCATTGAGAGAAGAAGCAATTAATGAATGAACATTTACCTGCGAATTAACGCCAAACAGGATGCCGTTTTGATTGATGAGATATACCTTGCCGTCTGCCGTCAGTTTTCCGAATATCTGACTCGGATTCTGGTCATAGATCCGGTTCAGCGCCACCCAGTCAGTATTTCCCTGCTGATTGAAATGAGTCCATGCCTCCTTGCCTATATTAAACGATTGCCAGTCAATAATTGCTTTCGATTTGTTCTGATTTATCACTAATTTATTATTAAAAGGCTGCCCTATGGTGGCTCCATCAATAGTTCCACCAGGCAGGGGTATTGGAACAGCAGTTGGCAAAACAGACGAAAAGTCTGGAACAGAGCCGTAAAATCCGGGAATAGAAGGTCCTCCGAAAGCATTTCCGGAAAGCATTAATAGTATCAATAAAAATATAACCGGTCTCATCATATATTTATTTTCTTTTTTATTTATTTTCATAAGACCCCACTGATATTTTATACGCTTGGAATTTTACAGTCCTTCACTGGTAATGAACCTTGATCCTCTTACCTTGATCCTTGCTCCTTTAGCCTTTTACCTTGCACCTTGCACCTCTTACCTTGCTCCTTCAACCTTGATTTAAAATAGGCCCTTCATCTTAAAATAGATTTGGCTTTCACCGGCATTGGTTTTATCAGTACCCTTAAGTGCTACCGCCCAATCCAGCTCATATTCCAAAAACCGGGTGATATTTCCCCGCATCCCCACTCCCGCACCATGGATCGTTGCCTCTCCATCCTGGCCGGGAAGAGAATCCTGGGTCTTTACATTTGCATAATCGTAAAACAGATACGGCAAAAATCCGAATTCTTCCCTAAAACCTAATATCCCGGACAGATCCGGTCCCGATATCTGAGCAATACCATGTATCGCATTATCTCCCAGAACCTCGCTCTCCTTATAACCCCGCACACTCTCCATTCCACCGGCAGAATACTGCTCATTTGAAGGCAGGGGCTGATTGGCGATCTGTCCGTCCAGTTTAATGAAAAGGCCTAAGCTTAAAGGCAATTTCTGGGACCGCTCGATCCCCGCCCTTGCATAAAGATAATTTCCTGATGCTTTATATCTCTTGTCCTCAAACTCCCTTCTGTCTGTCACCAAACCGCGGAACACCATATTAAACGATGCGCTGATCTGGGTAATACCCTGTGTATCCGGGCTTGACCCGCTGTAGGCAAAAGAAAGCGGCAAATATGTCAAAGGAGTCTTCACAGGCTCATCACCGCTTGTCGTATTATATCCAAGGCTCTCGTCAAAATCCTTATAGTCCAGTCCTATTGTAATATTATGGGAATAAAGGTCCGAGGGCGGCAAAGGGCTCACATACCGCGCCCCAAATAACTTCCCCTTTCCTATAACGTTAAATCCCTCACCGAAAGCCGTTTCGCTGTCGGATAATACTCCGTACAAAGCAAATATATCGCCATCCTTCCAGGGCACAGGCAAAACATAGGAAGCTGCAAATACTTCCACTTCGCTCAGTTCCTGTGGAGAGGTCTGATACTGCAACGATATGGAGTGCTCCTTCTGCCAGAGGTTATCAAAACTGATCATGCCGTTTAGCCTGAGATCGGTAGTATCATGAGTGTTGCGGTTATTCAGTTCCAGGCTACCGTGAAGAGGCAACCTGTCTTTTACCTGAAGCTCAACATCGACAGTGCCGGGCTCTCTGCCCGGCGTCAGAACGGGCGCCACCTTGAAATCCTTGTTGCGGTTGATCTTTGCAAGTTCCCCCTGAGCGCCGGGAATATAAAGTATTTCACCGGGCCTGAAGGAAGGGAGGCCCCTGAATATTTTTTCCATCGTGAAATAGCGGTTTCCCGTTACCTTGACCTTTCCTATTTTGCTCTCAAGAACAACCAGCCTTACCAGGCCGTTGTCCAGAGTCTGCTCCGGGATATTAACAAGCACTGTCGGATAGCCTGCCTTGTGATAGAGCTTCTCAAGGCTGTCTCTGGCCTTTTCCACATCATCAGATGTTTTTCCCGGACCGGCAAAATCCTTAACGACGTTCTTAAGCTCGTCAACTTTGAGCAGTGTGTTTCCCTCAATCTCAAAACCCCTGATCTCAAATTTGACGGCATCTTCATTCTCCCCGGCATAAACCGAAGACACGGCTAGTTTAAATAATAAGGCAAAGATCAGGACTGTACCAAGGAGGAAGATCACCAATTGTTGATCATCACTCCATTTTTCAAGTATTCCGGATTTCAAGTTCAAAATATTTATATTTCTTTTCTTGTAATGTTGTAACCCCAAAACCGTCGCTCCGGTGAAAACCGGAAACCGGAATATATAGTGGTGCCGGATGCCTGCTTTCGCGGGTATGACGAAAAGCTTCAATGCTGTGCTTAATATTCCAGGCTATTCAGCTCCATGGCTAATTTGGCCACATCCCTGTATCCGCCTATCTTCTTGATCACTTTACCATCCGGGTTAAGAAACACGATCAAGGGAAATCCTTTTTGTTCGTAAAGTGCAAGCCAATCTATATCTATGTCCTTGAATGCGAAAGACCCGGACAGGTAAACCATATCCGGGCCAAGTATCATATTCTTTTCTGCAACCTGTCCCAAATTTTTTTCGAGTGCATTAATGGCTGTCTTCATTTCTGCCTTTTCATTCTTCAGCCTGTCTTTCGCCATAACGCTTCCGCACATAAATCCCAAAACCAATAACAGCACCACACAATTTTTCCAGATCATCTTTTCACTCCTTTTATTAAGTTAAAGTATTTAATAATTGTCTGTTAGAAGAATATTAGCAATTTGTTGTTTTTGTGTTAAAATGCTAAATAATTATAAATATCTGAATTATCAGTCTAAATAAGAGGAGGCCTCATCGCTTAAGCCCTGTGTATTTTATATGATGTTCTCCAAATTAGATTTTCGTAAATCTTTTGTGATGCTTTTATGATGAAACGACCCTGAACCGATTTTAACCGTTTACGGTTGACAGTTGCCGGTTGACAGTAAAGGAAAATCATTTACCGCTTTTAACTGCAAACTGAAAACCGTTTTTCTTTCACCTTTATATTTGCGCACTTAATCTCAGTTTTCAGCGGTGAATCACTTTTACAGGTTTGTTTATAAACCCTGTTTGTTAAATATAGTTGATAATAAATAATGCTCCCTATTTTAGAATTGACATCCTGAATATCATTGGTATAATACACCTATATGAAAGCCGAACTTATCATTCATAATAAGGTGATAGACGAGTATAGCAATATTATTGAGATTAAACTCTGGAAAGTTGAAAAATCTTCTGACAAACCACATGGGTATAAATATTCACTGGTTTACATAGCAGGTTCAAAACGTGTGATCGGTTACGATAATGCCGAACAAAAAGGGTGATCACCGGCATTTCGGGAACAGGATGGAGCCATATGCCTTCGCAGGCATCAATCAATTGATACGAGATTTCTATAGCGATATAGTTTTATACAATAAGAGGCAATGATGAAAGTAAGAAAAGTAAAGATCGGAATAAAGGATGTGGAAACACTACTGAACGAATTTGGGGATGCCGCAGATTCCCTTGAAGCCGGGAAAAAAGTGAAACATGAACGGGGCGTGCACTTTACAAGTATCCAGGCATTTCGCAAGGCATTGACACAGAAACGGCTGGAGCTGCTTCATGCAATCAAAACGGAGCATCCGTCTTCCCTAAATCATTTGGCCAGGATTCTGCAAAGGGATATTAAGAATGTCGCAACGGATGTCCGTTTTTTGAAACAGGCTGGGCTTATCGATACAAAAAAAGATGGCAGCAAAGAAATCTCGCCTCAGGTCAGGTACGATAAGATATTGCTGGAGATAGCCGTTTAGATGAGACAAAGGCCTCAGTATTTTTTAGACAGGATGAACAGGATAGGCAGGATTTTGTTGCCTGCCAGGCAATCTACCTCGCACCTTGTACCTCTTACCTTGCACCTTGCTCCTTTCACCTTGTCCCTTTCACCTTGTCCCTTTCACCTTGTTCCTTGCACCTCGTTTTATCTTCATCCTTTATCCATCATCCTTTAACCTTATTCTCCGTCTGCGCTCTTTTTGATGATTGCTGCTCCGAATCCCGGATACTCTTCAGCTCAGCGGACAATTTTGCCCCGTCCCTGTAGCCGTCTATCCTCTTTATTTCTTCTCCTTTCGAATCAAGAATAATCATCAAAGGATAACCTTTCTGCTGGTAAAATTCATACAGTTCTTTACGCTCGTCGGTATTCACCTTCACCCATACAAACCGGTCTTTGAGCATCTTAATCCTGGGATCTTCCATGGTGTCTTCCATGGTCTTTTTGCTCCAGCCGCACCAAGGTGCATAAAGCAGAAGAAACACGGGTTTATCTTCCTTCTTGGCTTCTTCAATACCCTGTTCGTAATTCTGTGCCCATGTGATTTCCATGCCTTCAAAAGCGGAAGCCTTGGTATTTGAAACTACTTCCAGATCTAACACAACACTTTTTCCGGCAAGCGGCGGGTTGAAATCTACTGTTAAAGTTGTTCCATCAGTTGAAACGATCTTTCCTTTCCGGTCATTCATCTCAAAGTCAGCCCCCAGAATCGGGGTCAGCATTATAATGATCTGATCCCCTTCGATATTTACCACTGTGGTCCCGAAACTATCCACGCTTCTCTCACCACCTTTTGCCATAGCTGACAGTTTGACATGGTTTTCTGCGACCTCAGTCACTCTTGATTTGAAGTAAGGTGTCAACTCGACTTCCCTGCCGACAATCGGAAAAGCATTGAACTTTTCCACATAAGCGCGCGGGTCAAGAATCAAGTTTTTAGGCATTGCAATCTTACAGGGAAATTGGGCTATCTTTTTCGGGTCGCTTGGTCCAAATGCTTTCTCAGGTGGAAGAGTTACCGTTTTCTTTTCTCCCTGTTTCATGCCTATAACAAGCGATCCCACTGCCGGTATAAAACCGGTATTGCCTGCCACAATCTCATCAGGCCCGAATTTTTCGTTTTTTGGAACTCCGTCGGTTATTATCTTTTTTGTATTCTTTGCAATATCGGCTATGGTTGTATAAATCAGGCTTCCGTTTTGAAGACTTGCAGTATAGTTTACGAGTGCAAGATCTCCTTTCTCAACGGTTGCGGGATCCTCCTGTCCCACATCAATACTAACGGACTTTCCGGTCTGTTTCGCCTGTTGAAACGCATTTTCAAGCGTCTTCATAGCCACCTTTTTCTCAGGTGATTCTTCCTGCACACCGGCATTCAGCTCAACAACCTGATTGTGTTCTTTAAGTCCAGGATGTGTTCCTGCGCATCCGAAAAACAAGGCAGCAGTGACAATTGTTATTAAACCATTCTTCCAAACCATCTTATTATTTCTCCTTTATTTACTCCTGAGATAAGGCTTTTAAAATCAATCCGGGTTTCATTCTTTTTTATCCGTCGGCTCCCTGTTTTCAACTTTGACATCACACTTCAAAGTTTCATAAGCCAGAGGATGGCTGTAATCGATTGTGATCATCCGGTCATCAATGTTTACGATGCGCCCAACCATATTACCGCTTCTGATAAGATCTCCCTTCTTTGCATCAATAACAATTTCATAACTGCCGGCCTTTTCTCTGATCTCAGCTTCTCCCAGAGCTGTTCTGATTTTCTTTCCCGGTTCCGCCTTAAATCGTATGACTACTTCCTCATCCGATACTGAAACTACTTTTCCAGGCACAGAAGGATCAATGGTATAAATTTGTCCCACCTCCGGGTCTTTTCCTTTCTTGCTTATAAATTCATCAGGAGTCATTTTAATCTCTTTAGCCCGCGTCCTGACACGGGCCATCTGTATAACCATAGGCTCATTGCCGGAAGTTTTTATACGATCCCTTCTGACTTCAAAAGCCCTGATCTCACCGATCTTCATCCCAACAACGGCCTTAGCAGCATCGGCCACTATTTCTCCCTCAAAGCCCCTTTCGCCTGGAGTCCCATAGATTTTCTCATCTTCTCCTGCAGTTATTATCAACGGATCACCGGTTTTTCTTGGCACAAAAACAGACGATTTTTTTATATCCGGATTCGCATCCAAACCAAAATCCGTTGTCGCCGCGATATCGCCATTGTTAAGCCTGCAGGTGAAGTTAACTGCAATCTTTTCCCCTGCTTTTACAGGTTCGGCAGGTTTTATCGTCGCACAACCGGCAAGCATATTTACTATGCAAACAACAACCATGATTTTTTTGGCACTGCTCTTATTCAATTCTCTTTTCCCTCTCTTCTGTCTTAAGGATATTTAATCCGTTTTTTAGCGGGTTCATTTTTTTTTAATATTTAACTACCCCCTGTTAGGTTAATATTAGCGGTTTGTTATTTTACCGTTAAGATTATGTTGGCCTTGTAATAATTCGAAACATATTAACTTCCGTCATTCCGGTACAGGCCGGAAACCGGCATTGATTCAAAGGTCTCAAAATATAATTCATAAAAAAAGGGCCTCCTTTCGGAAGCCCTTTATGGTTATAAAATTCAATCGCGGTCTGTCAGGCAAACCGCATTATTCAATTACGGTAATTGAGGATTGCTGGCGCCGACATAGCCAGGATATGCACGGTCATTACCTTTGTTGTATACCATCTCGCCTTTTGTAGCCCAGAACTTTGCCTTGGTTGGCGGGATATGGTCCGGATCGGAAGCATACGCTGCCAATGGTTCAATCCAGGAAGTCTTTATATTGCTGTATGCAGTACGGTCAGGATTGCCATATAGCCACTGGTTTGAATAAAAATCATACTCTCCGTTGCGGACTTTTGTCCGGCGAGGCTCAACGCCCTGGTATTTAAGAGCATGAACATTGGGATAATTTGAGGTGCCTTCAAGCTGATCCGCATCGGCATATCCGATGGCGCCTTCAAGCTGGTTAACACAAGCCATCTCATCGGAAGATCCGTCGTTAAACCATACTGTAGGATCGGCAGCGCTTTGATTGGTGACAAGCGGCCAGCCCCAGTCTTTAGCGGAACTTCTCATTACTGCCCAATCCAATGTGGCATGAGTTCCCGAACCGGCGTGGCGCAAACAGGCAACTATAGGATAATCCGCATACCAGTCACCAAAATCTTTCCAGTACCAGGCCTGGCCGTCGTAAATCATAACGGCCTGAAGCCTTGAAATATTATCCAGAGGAATGCGTTCGCAATGAGTGTCTCCCAGAGCAACATCCGGACAGTCAATAGCCGCGCTGCAGTCAAGTGCGCCACCTGTGTGACTTGGGCCATTGATACCGCCTGAGCATTTTCCTGCTATACATTTGTAATAACCGATACAGTCTTCGCTGTGACCTGTTTCAGAAGGATCATAACACTGATAACCCCATGTTGAAACCGCCTTGTGAGCATTCATATCCGGCTCCAGAGGGTCAGGACCTAAGCATCTTGTCTTTGATACCGTATTGTTTGCAAAAAAACCGAAAGGAACAACCACCGGCTGGTAGTCCTCCAATCCTGTGGCATCGATACCGGTAAAGACTCTGTCAGTCTGGGCACCGCCATTTGGGCCTTTCAATGCGCCATGGCTTTCCTGTGTGAAACTGCTGCCTGCAACATCGGATGCGCCAAGGGTAATTTCAACGCATTTAAGAGCAGAACAGGCCGTTCCGCCAAGAACCCAGTCCGTGCAACTGTTTTCATCAACCATCTTTCTCATAAAAGGGCTTCCGCAACCGTCCGGATCGCCACCGCTACCCTTTACCGCCATTATACCGTCATATGAAGCCTTGGATGCATAACGAATGTAAATAGTGTCCGCTCCGAGAGTTCCTTTTGAAATGCCCTGTTTGGAATCATAGGAATCCTGAACCACATTTGTGCAACCCTTTGAGCTAAGAAAATTGTCGGCAGTATCGTTCCAGAACAGATGCTGGGCCGATGCGCCGTAAAGGTTGATATTAATCACATCAGCTCCTGCCGTACCCACCATGCCAAGCATTGCGATTCCTATCAAGGCGCCCTGAATAGCCTTTTTAAACATAATTTCCTCCATTTAAAATATTAAATTTAATATACAAGTTAAAACCGGAAAATACTCTTCCTTAATCTTAAATACTAAATCATGCTGCCTTTCTTCTGATACTGAATAACCCAAGAAGTCCTGAACCCAGAAGCATGATACTTCCAGGGATTGGAACTGCATTCGGATTGATTACGGTTGCAATCATGGGACCGTTAAGATCCACTGTAGTTCCGTCACTTGTAAGAAAAGTTCTTATTATCCCCTTTTCTATTCCGGATTTGTCAGCGCTAATATTGTCGTAATTAAAGAAATACAAAACTTGATCTACATAACCCATGGTTGTAAGACCGGCAAGGCTCAACGTCATTTCATAAGAATCGTTTTTCAGATTGCTTCCCATTGAACTTATATTGTTACCATTAACGTCAAACACTTTAAAATAGGAATCCGCAGTTTCTTTGGGATTGATAATTGTTGTCGCAAGACCTGAACCTGCATAAAGAGTTTGCACATAGTTATAAGTAGCGTCTGCTGAGACCTGTTTACGTCCCAACATCGTAAGACCATCGGTATCATTGGCAAAACCTGTGGCATAAAAGTCCCTGTTAGTCATATCATGCGCCCAATAACCTGCAACGAGACTGTTTAAATCTCCGTCAAAAGAACTCAGAGCGACTGAGGAACCGAATACATTATTTGAGTTAAGAGTGCTTGCATTCAGACCAAGATCGCTGCCGATTTCTACAACACCCGTAGTGGTGTAAATGCTGCGGATCAGATTAAGATCTTCGAAATAAGCCGATGCATTCCCGGCAGCTCCGAAGACAAACATTACTGATGCAATAGTAAGTACTGCTAACTTCTTTCTCATACCTGCTGCTAATTTTTTGATTTTCATTTCTTTCCTCCAGTTTGATAATAAATTTGATTAAATTTTTTGTCTTTTCCCAGGCGGCCTGGCTTTCCGATTCGGGCGGTCTTTATTTTAAGTCTTAATTGTTTATGACTTTTTATGACTTGAAGTTTTTTTCTTACCGCTTTCCCGGACCCTTTGGCTTTCCGTCACCCGGTTACCCGGGTTTTAGCTTTTTCTGGAGGTATTGTAATCTTTGTTTTCAATTTTTCGCCTTAGTTGTTTTGCACTCAAGCCTACTTTGTTTTCATCACCTCCTTTCTTTGTGGGGATAAAACAAAAAACCCGAACTAAAAGCGTGAAACAATATGCTCTCAATTCGGGCTTTCTGGGGCCTGATGGGGATTTCAGGTCAGCAAAGTACCCATAGGGTCATTTGTTATTTATGGTTTAGTTTATAAACCCTGTTTGTTAAATTATGATGTTCTCCAAATTAGAATTACGTAAATCTTTTGTCACGTTTTCATGATGAAACGACCCTGAACCGATTTTAACCGTTTACGGTTGACAGTTGCCGGTTGACAGTAAAGGAAAATCATTTACCGCTTTTAACTGTAAACCGGAAACCGTTTTCCTTTCACCCTTATATTTGCGCACTTAATCTCAGTTTTCAGCGGTGAATCACTTTTACAGGTTTGGTTATAAACCCTGTTTGTTAAATTATGATGTTCTCCAAATTAGAATTACGTAAATCTTTTGTCACGTTTTTATGATGAAATGATTGTTAACTGTTTTCAGCTGACTGTGAACATTTAGCCCTTTCCCTTTCACCTTGAACCTTTCACCTTGAACCTTTCACCTTGAACCTTTCACCTTGAACCTTTCACCTTGTTCCTATTTTTTCAATATTTCCTCAAATTTTTCTATTCTGCTGACTATACCCTGGCTGTAATTCACTCTTATATAGCCAGTGAATTTATTCTTTGCCATTTCTTCCATGACCTCCGACAGTTTAAGGAGTCGTTCTTTATTCCGGATTTGTTTTTTGTCAACAGCTATATTTTTCTCTGTTAGACTCTTTTCCATGATCATCTCATCAAATTCGATATTGCTCATATCTTTATCAACCCCAATACCGAGCTCTTTATCTTCACCTGTTGCCAACTTACCTCCACAGTTTGAATCTATTCTGCTGCTGCCCCTTCGGGTAACCCGACAAACATTGCAGCAGGATTACACAGGAATATCCGGCACGAGATGCCATAATCGGAATTGTCTTTTGATTTATTAAGAACAAATCACAAGCGGCACATTAACACTAATTTCGCTTCAAAGCTTAGGATGGGCAAGTTAGATTATTATTAGCGATTTATTTTATTTCAATTAATATTTTATCGACAATATGTCATCCATTTGCTTTATAGAAATATAAAATTCAGGGAAAAAATCAGTTTGTATTATTTCTCTTCATTTGTTTTATTTTTGCTTTTATTTGAGGCGGTATACGAGAGATTGCAGATTTTTTGTTTACCGCATTATTTGAAGCACTAACAATAGATGATGCTGATATATCTCTTGTTTTTGGCTTTTCAAAATCCATAATATTTACTGTCATTTTATCTTCTCCTTTGACCAGCTCAATCTTATTACTTTTTATATCTGTAAGTGTGTAGCCACCTATTTTACTTCCCTTTTTAAAGACCAATTGCCTTTTGCCTCTTCCGGGTGTTGTATATGGTGATTTTTTATCTTCTATGTATGCATAGCTCTCATTATCCATAATAAGCGTTCCATATAGTATAATCTCGGGCGTTGGAACAGGATCAGCTGTAATCTTTTCAACCGGAATAACTCTGTCCTGATGGAAAAGATTATGTTCGGCTACTATCACAAATTCCGAAAGAGAGGAAACAGGCTGACCGGCCGGTTTTTCTTCCTCTGCTGCTGCTAATGATATATTACTAATTTCCGGAAAGTTATTTTTAATGTTTTTATTTAATACAGGCAGAACAGCATACCTTGCAAAAAAAATAACTGTAATAATGAGGATGATATTTAGAAGATTTACGCTTCTGATAATATATTTAAAAAATCGCATAAATTGTTAGTTTTTAACTTTCTTTTTTTCGATAAAATCCAGCGATGTTATCATCATTTCACGAACAAACTGATCTAATCGTTTTTCGACTTCCTTAATATCTTCATTTGGCCTGACAGTCGTTATCGTTCTTATAAAAAGATAATGAGTATTGTCTTTTTTATTGCATTAAGAGCCAAGTGCAGCCTGCTTATAGTTACATTATAGCTATCCCTGTCTTTGGAATAAAGAATACATAGATGGACGGCATAGCAATATTTTCGCTGGAACACAGAATACCATATACTGAAACAAGAAAGAAAAAGACAAGAACCGGAAAACCGGCCAGAACGTTTTAAAGGTAACTGTTTTATTTTACTTCGCTTATCCTATAACAGATATAGCGTGACAAAAGGAAAAGTTTTTCCGAAAGTCCAGGTTGTAATTCCGGCTGAACTACGGAAAAAATACAATATTCAGATCGGAGACCCGGTTGATCTTGTTCTTTCCGCCGAAGGAATTTTAATGAAGCCGGTTTTAAAACCCCACACAAGGGAGTCCATGGCTGAAAAATTATTCGGCATTTTTTCAATGCATAAAAAAATACAAGATGATTTGTCCAAAAAAGATATTCTTCAAGCGACTAAAGAAGGGTTTAATTCTACAAGGTCCCAAAAGAATCCATATCGGAATCCCTTCTTGCACTAATTAAATTTAAGGGCATAACTATAAAAGATAAAAAAATTGTCGAACGGATGCTCATCTTTTGGGTGGAGAACAATATAGAAATTGTTGATTGCTATATAGTTGCCTGCCTCGAGAGTGATAAACAAAATATCCTTTACAGTTACGACAAAGATTTCGATAGATTCAGAATCGTAAGAAAAGAGCCGTGAGCCGTTTTTTACACCTTTGAACCCCTTGCCAGTTATTTTTTTTTGTTTTTTTCTATAAAATCCGGATTGGTATGCTTTTTCTTATTATGGATTTTTGCGGCTATATCGGAATGGGCATAAAGGACCGGTAAAATAAAAACCAGGCAATTTTTGCATATTCCGAAAATACAAATTTAATTTCCCGCCGGTTTATTAACCAGCCTAAGCCTTTTATGTATTGTTCGGGTGAAGAATAATAAAGCTCAACATTCTCATCAAATAACTCTTCAGAAATCAGCTTAATTCTTCTCATATGATAGGAGGAGCTTACAAAGATGATTTTTTTGAAATGATTTCTTCTAATATAGTCTTTTGCCACCAGCAATTCAATATGCGTATTCTCATAATGCTTTATAGCCTGATCTTTTCTTAAATAGTTAAAACCCGCTATGCTTAGCAAAGTATCCGATTTTTCTTCTATCTTGTTATTTGATGATACCGAATAGCTGCGGTTATACAAAGGATAATAAATATTTGATGCCAGTTTGTTTTTTATAAGCCTTACAGCTTCGTTTTCCCTGTTCTCCGCTTCATCTCCATATAAAACAACCGCTACATCTGCCGGCTGAACCGGCAGTTTGGTATAAAACAGGTAATTTCGCATGAAGAATAAATAGGCCAATAACAATAAAAAAAATAGTAAATATAATATAAAACCATTTTTTTTTATTTTGTACATATTATAGCAATGATTTATTAAAACCAATCAGTTCGGCAGGAACTGATTTAAAACGGGCACAATCTCTTTAGCAAACCGCTGAAGCCTTATATCTGCATCTTTTATCTCTTCATCAGTGTATACTGTAGTGATTAAGCGAACCAATGCCCCATCGGTTCGCCTCTTTGTTAAAGCATCCCAAAAACCATATAATTTTATCTGATAGATATTGGTCAGGATGCGTCCCCGTTGAGGAAACCAGAAATACACAAGCTCCCTGTCGCCACCTTTTTCAATAAAACTACGGTTGATTTTTATTGTTTTTGTATCATCTATCAAAATGCCGGTTGTACCTTCCTGTATGGAATTCCAGCCGCTGGCCGGGAGACAGGATTCCGGCGAGTGAATTGCTTCTCCTGCGAGCTGGCTTTCATAATAGGCAACATAGAAATTGACCTCCCGGTTTTTCGGATTTCTGAACTTAGCAATAATATATTCGCTTAAATCCAATTCATCGATGATTTTCTGTTCCATAGACTGCCGTGCTCCCGTCCATTCTCCAATGCTAAGCGGAAATTCGCTGAATGATTTTTTTTACAGGAATCTTTTCACGGAAGTTGACCATATGAGATACTCCAAAGGTCAGCAATAAAATTACTACTGTTGTCATAAACACAGGAGAAAATATCGACCTTTTACCCATTAACTGCGAATTACAATCTACTATCTCTTCTTCTCTTTCATTAACCTTGTTCCTTGAACCTTGAACCTTATACCTTATATTCCTGGCCTTGAGACCTTCATATTTTGGCGGAATCAGCCTTAATAACCACATTTCAAGAAGAAGAACCGGAATTGTAAGCATAAAGATAATCCATGCGGAAAATCCATGGAAAAAACCTTCCGCAACTTTAGCGCCAAACATGCTGTAAAGAATTCCTGTGGCCGCAATCCTGAAACTGTTGGCAAATACTGCCATAGGAACGGATGAGAGAAAAAGAATAATCTTCTTCCACCAATGCGCTTTGAACCAATATGCCAGAAGCAGGCTTAAAACCATGATCGGAAACACAAACCTTAATCCGCTGCACGCATCCACTACCTGTAATTTTGTAAACCCAAGGTCGATGATATTTCCCTCTCTGTAAACAGACATTCCGTAAAGCTGAAGCAGCTTTACACCTAGTTGCGAAGAGATTAGTTTGAGATTTAACAGTATCTTGTTATTGATAAAATAGGGAAACGGGAACATAGTCAATATCATGAAAAGAGGAAAGGCCAAAGCCTTGATTTTATCCCAGCCAAGATGGAGCCAGATCAATCCGACAAGGACAAACCACATGGAAATATAAAGGCTGAATAACTCTCCTCCAAGTTCTCCTATCCAAAAAAAGATAAGACCCAAAGAGAAAGGTAATATACCCACCCATGAAGTCTTTGAAGGAATTGCAAGCAGCGCGTCCCGCTTTTCCCAAATAAGATAAATCACAACAAAAGGAATGAGATAGCAGTGGGAATAATCCGCTCTGGCCCAGTCAATAAAAACCAATTTTTCAAGCACAGAGTAATATGCAAGAATCAAGGCCAATACATATATTCCGGCTTTGATCAGATGTGATCTTACCAAAGATATCAATATCATTACTATTTCCTACTATCTATTTATAACTAAAGCTTCCATAATTGTCTTATTTTTTCTTTTAATACCCAGCTTAAGAAAATTGGCGTTGATCTCATGTTTCTTTCC
The DNA here is from genome assembly GCF_051233685.1 of Desulfobacterium sp. N47. Classification (NCBI taxonomy): domain Bacteria; kingdom Pseudomonadati; phylum Thermodesulfobacteriota; class Desulfobacteria; order Desulfobacterales; family Desulfobacteriaceae; genus Desulfobacterium; species Desulfobacterium sp. N47. The sequence continues at coordinate 30,149 of NZ_JBAMMY010000297.1, read as the reverse complement.
CAAAGTCTTTTCGGTTCCTTTAAAAACCTGGGTAGCCATTCCAAACCAACTTTCTGCCAGAAGGGTGATGAACGCTTTTTCGTACCAGCATAGAAATCGAATACAGCACCAATAGCGCCAATAAATGACACTTCAAGTTTATCCTTATTCTGGTATATCCATTTTTCCTGCTTGGGAGCAGTCATGCCAACCCACAAGACATCAGGAGAAGCCTGATTGATTGCCTCGATCATACGAATGTTTTCAAAGTCGGAAAAGACTTCTTTGAATGGTGGGGAATAGGTTCCGCATACTGTTATATTTGGATATTCACTATTTAACCGGGTCACGATTAAATCAAGAACCTGTTTGCTTGAGCCCAGAAAAAAGTACTTAGATCCTCCATTTTTTGAAACATTTTCAGAAAATGCATTAAAAAACTCGGAACCCGCAACTCGTTCATGAATTGGAACGTTTAGAATTTTAGCAGCAAGTACTATCCCTGTACCATCGGGCAAAAGAATATCCGCGTTTTTCAGTGCATTATCGAATATAGAATCACATGATGCAACAACAAGAGAGTGTGGATTGGCACAAGCCATGTACGAACCCTTTTTGCCGGAACCTATCAGTTTAAGGGATAGGTCAACATTGCCTCGAACGCCTCTTCCGCTTATGAAGAAGCCAAAAATATTTTCGTTTTGAAAAGTGCTGTACATTCTAAGGTAAATTACTTTTTAATAGGCTCGCTTGCACGCATCGGATCTTTGTAAAGACCTATTTTTTCGAAGGGGATTGGTTTAATGCCAATTTTTAAAGCTGGGGAATCCGGGAAAAGAGTATAATCGCCATTTATTGGATCAGTAAGCAGCGGATCGGCAATAATACTATGTTGATCAAATCCTTTATCTTGCCATACGCTCCATTGCAGGTTTGCAGGTACTTTCATAAATGGAACAAGTAAAGGCAGTTCTTCATGGTACATCACATTGTGATCTGAAACCGTCGTTTCAAGATCTATATCATTATAAATCCCATAAAGAGGCGCTTTTTTATCCTTATAGTAAATAATATTACGCACAAAACGATTGCCTGACATTTTGGCACCTGTAGCCATATCTGTAATAGTTGATAATAGAGGATACTTTGTATATCCGATTTCCTGTACCTTGGAAAACATCAAAGGAAGAAATTTCTGTGCGGTAGGGCTATCGGGACGCCATGCGGAATATACCATCTGTCCTGAAGTACCGCCGTCAATAATGATATTGTTTTCAACTATATTATCCCTACCGCCGTGAATAAATATTGCACCACGAGTGGTATCGGCAATTATGTTGCCGTAAACCTCTGTTCCGCTTGACCAGTCATCAAGGTATATGCCCCAAGTATAAAATGGACTCTGCCAAGGCTCTTGCGCACTATTTCGTCCATAACCGCCACTGTCATGGATATAGTTAAAACGTACGATATTGCCCCGTTTAGTCCAGTCGCGAGCTCCGCTGTAGATAGCACCACTGTCCTGAGTTTCCTGATTTACATGGCAAACATGATTATACTCAATCAAGTGATCATTGCCATCAAACAAAATCCCAATGCGCGGTGTCGAGCTAATCAAGTTATGTGCTATTACATTCCCAACTCCTCTGCATTCGATACCTCTACTATTTTTGTCAAACACACCTACGTGGTGAATATAATTGTTCTCAGCACGATTGTTTCCAGGGGTGAGGGTTTTTTGATCACCCCCAGTAACCTTTATACCGACACCTCCGACATCATAAATGTCATTCCCAACTGCTGAATTTTTAAAACCATCTTGAATCTCAATACCATGGCGACCGGCATTGTATATCGAACTGCCGGCGATAACTATTTTTTTTGCCCCGTTGATCACGATGACACTACTTTCACATCCCTCGAAAGTGAAGCCCTCGATTCGGATATATGATGTAGCACCGTAGTATTTATTCCCGTACTTTTTACCTTTTATTTCAAGTATGGATTTGAGGACAGGAATAGTTACTGTCCCAAGAGACCTATCATCTGCTGGCCAGTAATAGAGAATTTTTCCCATGCGGTCAAAGTACCATTCGCCTGGCGAATCAAGTTCTTCCAACAAATTCTGAATGAAATATCTGTCGCCTGTCGCGATGGAATATGATGTATTTCCAGCAAGGGTGATAATTTTCTGGTCTCTTTCAATTCCGGCAATAGGGATGATATTGTTCCAATAATTAGGTCCCGGATAAATAACAATTTCTGCATTGCTGGGTTCCGCCCAACTATGTACAGAACCCGTACTGTATTTAAATTTTGTCTTGCTGTCCCCGCCGATTGAATCTGCAACATATAGGAAACCACTGCCAATGGGATCGCGTGTATCGTAGTTAGGAAACCGTGCAAGTGTCTGTCTTTTTCCTCCAGCAAATAGCTGTCGGAAAACATATGGTTCAACGGATGTGCCTTTTAGATCAGCTCTAAAAATCTTACCGTTGTGGGTCACAAAATTTGTAACTGGTCTTGAGCCGCTCAGAATTGGCTTCTCTTTGTCATAGGCTCTTATTATAAGAGGATTTGACTCTGTACCAGAATCTTCCGGACCGAAAGTTAATGTTTCGTTAAGCCTATAAACACCACCGCGCACTAAAACCGTGAATTGATTGTCGGGGCTAATTTGCCTGAGCCGTCGAATGACATCCCTGGCATGCTCAAGGGTTGCAAATGGTCCGTCATCTCCGCGTGAATTTGGCGCAGGCAAGCTTCCAGTCCACTGATCGTTGCCCATATTTGATACATAGAACATACGGATCAAAGGATTGATCTGAATCTCTCCTTGTGAATACACAAGGTGCGGACAAGCCATGAAAAATATAAAATACAATACTAGACATTTATATCTGAACATTTTATATACTTCTCTACCTTTTTAAAGCCAATCTGATCGTATAATATAAAGCTCTGAGAATAATTCTGCTTTTCATGCGCCATGGTAAATCAGCGAAAACAACCTCTTTATAATTATTGCAGGCAATAATTGCTTCATGCTGCTCAATTTTTTTTCTCAGCTTCTCATAGTCATTTTCTTTGAGATCAAATATGTTTTCCGATACGATATAGTTCAAATATTGCAAGTTCCTTTTGTGTCTAAATTTTACTTTTGCGAATGATGTATCAACAACTGAAAAAGTGCTTTGATTATGCTGCCGATATAGAATCAGATCCTCTTTTAAAACACCTATTCTGTGAGCGTCGTTCTTTATGTTGGCACTCATCCATACATCCTCATATGGAACTTCAAGTGGAATCGGGAATATCTTATTTGCAATACTTCTGTGGATGAACCATGAGCCGGAAGCTACCGACGCCATTTCCACAATAGCCTTAACTGGCGCTATGGTAGCGAACTTCGGGTTTAGATAATTTCTTTTAATTGTTATCAGCCGTTCATCGACCATTTCAAGCCCATGATACAGTACCTCGGACGGAATTTCTCTTGATTTATTGATGCATTTTTCGATGCATTGTGGAAGCATTACATCATCACCGCCCATAAGATGAATATATTCCCCCGAACATGTGGCGTAACAATTGTTAAATCCGATGACTTTACCTACATTATCAGGAGAAGAAAGAATTTTTACTTTGGCATTATCACAGTAGTTTTTTCTAACTATGTCAAAAGTTGCATCTTTCGACCCATCGTTAAATAATACTACCTCAATATTAGGCCAAGTTTGGTCTAGACAGCTTTGTATGCAAACTTCGATATATTTTTCTTCATTAAATGCACACAATAAAATGCTTACAAGCGGTTCCGGAGCCTTCATCGCATGAATATCTTACATATTATTAAATGTATTCACATAGATTGATATGCACTTATCAATATCTCTTTTTCTTTTTCCCAATTGTACTGACTTATAGTTTTTTCAATACAATTATTTTTACGCATTAAGTAATCAGAGTAATTTTTTTTATCAAAAATGCTGTTAATTTTTTTGCTGATATCTTCAGGTGAGGCTGGGTCGACGGTATAGCCCATTTGTTCATCTATTGCCGATTGCCGCATTTCAGGAAAGTCACTGACAAGAATTGGAACACCAGCGGCAATATATTCCCATACTTTATTGGGAGACGAATAATAATAGCTTTTACAGGTATTCTCAATGAGGCTGACCCCAAGATCTGCACCACATGTATAGCCCAACAAATCCGATGGAGAAACCGCATCTTTGAGAAATATTTTATCATTAAATTCAATAAGTTGAGAAATATTTTTAACGTAGTCATATAAAGCACCGTATCCCATAAAAACAAGGATTGTATTATTGTTTATATTCTCAAATGCCTTTATTAAGTTTTCTATGCCCCTGCCGGACAGTAGCGCTCCCTGATACAGAACAATATTAGTATTTTCATGTATATTTAGCTCCTGCCTGAATTTGTTTCCATTATTTGTGATTTTAATCTGATCCGGCAAGTTTCTCAGGATGACCGGTTTTTTAATATTGTAAAAGTCTGAGAGATATTGTGCAAGTGACTGATTGACTGTGATGACTAAGTCAACATCCTTGATCCAAATTCGCTCTTTTAATATGTTTACTTGTTTTAAACATTTTCGCAATAAACTTAATATAAAATTAGTACTTAAATAGTTCCTGTTTTCCAACCAAAGCTCATGGGCATCATATGCTATTTTAATTGGTAATATTTTTTTTACCCGGTATCCAATTTCTAATGTTTCAAAATCATGGCAGTGATAAATGTCGTACTTCAATGATAAGGCTTTTTTTAATGTATTATTGAGATAAACCCTGTTAAGATAAAAAAAATAGATTTTTCTAAACGCTTTTTGAATAAAAGATAGTTGATATTTGCCGGTTATATTGTCTGAAAATGAGTTATATTTAAGCAGCAATTTAAGGCCAGCAATTTTTACCGTTTTTACAATAACGCCATCAATTACGAAATCTTCCTTATCTTCCGTATCGTAAATAAGAATTACTACCTCATATCCTGCATCAGCAAGCGCTTTTGATTCACGTAATACGCGGCTATCTTTTTCCAGCATTGACCTGCTGCGTTTAAGCAGCATACAAACTTTTTTCATATAAACTTTTCGGCGATACTTATGAACTTTCCATCGGAAGAGGTTGTGTATTCTCACAAATCAAAAAATGATTTTTCTCTTTTCAATTGCCCTATTCAGGATTTATTCAAAAGCTTTCATAATTTCTGCAATTGATCCTATGTAAGCATTCTCACCCTTCAAATATTCAAGTACAGCAGAATACAATCCCCACCAGTCTTGATTCATTATTGCAGTCGGGTGCCAAAGAATGGTCAGGACACCTCCCACATTTTTCACGCTCTCTGTTATCTGTTTTACATACTTGAATGAAGTTATATTATCCAGTCGCAATCCCTTGTCCCGCCGTAACATAGCCCCTTCCTGAACTATTAATGGAACTTCAACAATATTCAATTGGGCTTCTTGTTGCAAATTATACAATTTCCAAGGATAGCAGGTACCGAAGCGGAAACCAACGTTATCATTAAAGCCAAGCGTCGAGTCATATGCGAACCCCGCTTCATCGTGAATTTTTGGGGTCACGCGGATGTCATAATGAAGGTAATGCTGACGGACACTAACAATATCATGCCCCAATACCCTTTCCAAGGCATCTTTCTGTTTCTTTAGCTCATTCAGATTGTCGAAAGAATACCAGGATGGGTGAAGACCAATTTCCCACCCCTGCCGATCAATTTCTTTTATCATTTCCGAAACCGACATTTTCCGACCGGCGAAAAGGATCATATCTGAAAGATCATACTCACAGTCTGAAATATGTTTTTTTGTGACATGGCTCCAGCCAGGCCAGAAAAAAAATGTGGAGCGCGCACCAATTGACGCTTCGGCGTCCAACCACCGTTCATAGCAATGCAAAGGATCTTTCTTATTTATATGCATACTGGCTTTAATTACGTCTTTGCCGTATCCTATACCTACTTGTAACGTTTTTAGTCTGTCTGTCGCATTCAATAATCGCGTAGATCTGCTCCTTATAGATTGTTTGAGAGAATGAAGCGTCACATGGTCAACATCGTGGGTCAGGCAAACGGCAAAAGGTTTACCTTCGGGCCATACCGGTTTTTTTCCACCCTGCGCGAGATAATTCTCATCGACGATGGGACGATAAAGAAGTCCCAGCCGGTTTAATATATTGAAGCCGAAATCCGGCACAATACGCTCCGGAGAAAAATCATTCGGAAGAAACTCAGCTTCATACCGGCCTTGCAGGAGCTTATTATAGTCAATATTGATTTCGCTTACAATAGTTGAGTCAGTATACGTCATTTATTAAATAATACCTCTTTAAATAAACGAAAAGCCTGGCTGGCTTTCAAAAGACGTGAATTGATTTTACTAATATTAAAATAAGCTTTCCGTACAGCACCAAATTGTCTGAATGAGTTTTCAACCCCTTCAATCATGCTTCCCTCAAAATCAAATTTTTTTGTCTTAGCGGATACGAATTTTATCGCTTCACGAATAAGCAGCGAGGCTGCTCCACTATTTCTGAAATCTGGATCTATCGTGCTAATCAAATCATACGCGCTGTTCTCATCCCAGATTACGAATAAAGCAGCATGCAAATTACCATCTCTATCAAATGCGCCAATTGTACATGCGGAGTTATTAGCATAGCCTGACTCAAAAATACGCTTAAACAGTTCAAAACTGTACGATATTGAGGAATTCTGTTTTTGAAGAGTCATTTTATGATTCTCGTAAAACGTTTTTGGGTCTATATCAAAAACTATATTTATTATTCTTTCAGATTTTTTTATGTTTTTGCGTTTCGAATGCGAAAAATTTGAAAAAACAACATCCAAATCAGTTAATTCTTCTATTACGTATGTATAGCGTGTGGTTTGCGAAAACTCCTTCCAATAAAACGGCAACCAGTTTGTGATCGAGTAATGGAAGTTTTGGGAGAAATAATCAAAGAGAGGCAACTGATTGATTAATTCTGTCATCAAGTCCTTTTCCTCAGCAAGCATCTTGGCGTATTTGGCTTTCGATGGCCGCAGCCAAGGGCCAAGCGTCTGAGTCAGGGGTGGTTGTGTAAGCATGACGTTCCCAAACCGATTTTTCATTACATATGGAAACCGCGCTACAATTTCATCACCATGTTTTACCTCTACCGCGCTCCACTGTCCCGGTGCTACCGCATCCAGCCACCAGGGTTTTTGAAATATGGAGTTATACATTCTATCCTTCCTAAGAAGACTTTATTGTGTTTGAAGCACTCAAAATCGCCCTATTAGTGGTCGCCTCTATCCCCCGTGGGGATGATAAATACTTCAGCCAATCTTCACTAAGTTCATCAAGTGCCATAGTTGTTTTTCACACTGCATAGTTTATAATCGACTCCATTCAGTTGTCGCATACGCTCATATTTGATTCCAAAAAAGCTATATACCGTCGTTTTTTTGACTGGAAAGAAGCCCGCTTTCAAGAGACCTTTAAACGAAGCAATATTATCAGTGGTTGTAAAACCATAAACATTGTTAAAATCTTTAGAAATATCTCTTGCGATTTGACTCAAAACAGCAGGATAAACATTATTACCTCTGCCCGTTAAACTAGTTTCACACCATCTTATTCCTGCATCATTTATGCTTAATTTTAAATTTGCAAAACGATCCCACTGAGTAATTGTTTGCGGACCAAATGTTACCCATGAACGGTGTACCCATTGATCATCAATATATGCATAGTAACCCCAATCACCCTGTTTTAAAAACTGCCTGAATTTATCAACATTAATTGGTGGTTCATATATTAGCGCATCATCAATATTGTCATTCGTAACTCTGTATATAGTTGCAGGAGTTCTAACGTTTTTAGTCTCTTTGAACTTAAAAGTAATTACTACTGCATGATATGGTTTCAGTCGATAAAAAAGTATCTTTAGCACCAATTTAGGATTTTTAATTGCTTTTATTAGTGTAGAGCAAAATGTCATGGTTGCACCTAACCGAAGATATGACCATTCCTCCATATATCGTGTTAAGGGTTTAAAATCTATTAAACCTCATACTAAAAAAATACGCCTGTTTTCTTTATTTGATAAGCTTTTAAAATAAGAAACAATATACCCGCACCTATTCCGGTTATTACAAACACTGACGAATCATGGCTCAATTGCCAAAATAACAATGGAATAAAGGCATATGGAGCAGCATAAAGGAATTGTCTTATGAAGCTGCTCATAGTTTTGGAAACACGAATACCTGCCATGTGCAATATATAGCAACAATTAAACAGTCGAAAAACAGCTTCAGTAACGCCAAAAAGCGCCACAGTAAATAAAGCGTCTCTTTTCATTCCTCCTATAATCAGTACAGTCAGGCGAATAGAAAACACAAATATATAAATAATTAGCCCTTCTCTCTGCCGTTCCATAACAGAGTATACGCTTGATATCGGTGAAGAAACAAATATCAGCAACATGAACACGCTTAACCACCGCACATATTCCCCTGCAATAACCCATTCCGCTCCGAACACTATTTTAAATAAATCTGGAGCAACAACCGCAATCAATAAAATGGGTACAAAGCCTAAGCTTAAGAGGGCGTTAAACATTTTCAAAGTTACATAATCTAAATCTCCCGCTCTTCTTGCTTCAACTGCCCTCGGGTAAAACACCCGTGACACCGCATCGCCTATGAGTCCCATTGGCACCGCTAAAATCCTGCTTCCTAATGTGTAAAGTCCTACTATAACCGGATTAAAAAAATAAGCCAATAATAACACTGGCAGCAAATTCGAACTGGTATTCAATAATGCTGACCATGAATCATACAATGGAAATTTTTTATACCTGCTGACCATCCGTCTCATCGATTTTTTGTCGATGGCCAAAATGATTTGCTTGCCCTCATCCTTGAATATCTGCCAGGCTAAACGTCCAGTTGCTGCCAGTTGTCCTATAAGTGCTCCTCCTATTAATCCTCCTGGCCCAAGATGCCATCCTGTTGTTCCTGCTCCGATTTGTGTCAATGTCGTTACTGTACTGATAGTAACCTGTCTCGCTGCCAGACGCTTAAACTGCTTACGTCGTGTACTCCAATAGTTGAAAGCAATAAATAAACCAGAAGCAATTATACTTATAGGCAAAAACCACAGCCAAAATACCAATTTAGGTGCATTAAATAAAACAGTAATCGATTTGTGAAAGAATGCAACTATCACAAACATAAAAATTGCTATACACAGACATATGGTAATGCATAGCGCAAAAACATTCGCGGCATCTTCGTCCTTTTCAGGCAAGACTATCGCGGATTCATATCTCAAGCAAGCTACCACTGCTATTATGTTGCTAATAGAGCTGAAGAGATTGAATACACCATAATCCGCCGGACTATATAGCCGAGTCAGAATCGGCGCCGCTATAATAGCAAGCCCCTGACCAATCACTGTTCCACCGCTTAAAATGGTTGCGTTTCTAACAAGCTTTCCCTTTGGTAGGCTTTTTTGAATTATTGAACGGATATTACGCAATTCTTATTAGTCCAACATATAGTGAGTAATCGGATTCTATCTATTCCGCAGAAAAATATTTCCTGTTGAATCTTGCAATGTAGCCAAAAATAAACACACCTGAATTGTCACGGAAATCACCACTTGTCATTGCAAATAGAAAGCACAATAGAAACAACAAAACGAATTTATTAGAGAAATCAAACATCCATGGGCCGGGTCTTAAAAGAAAGATAAATAGTATAGCGCCAACTATACCCAGTTCCGCTGCAACTTCATACAAAATATTATGGGGATATTCCCTCTCGATATTTTTCTTTGATTGACTTACTGTTGAGAAAATCTGCGTACCCGGCTTACCATATTTACCAAGGCCAACCCCTGAAAATGGCGCTGAAGTAAACTCCTTCCAAGTCTCAATTGCACCTGCATATCTCCCTGACTGTAAATACATCCCGCGTTTGTCGCCACGTGAAAAATATTTTTCGATCTGATTATGAAAAAACACATCTACTGTCCAAGCAGCTATTATTAGCGATAAACAGGCTAATAAAATTCTCCAATTCAACAATTTATTATGGCCATTGATCCATAAAAAGTGGCAAATAATTATTATTAAAAGTGATATGGCAGGTCCCCTGCTTCCAGTCATATACATGCCAATGAAAAAAGGCAAACATAAACCAATTTTTATCCAATAACTGAAACGCCCCCACACCAACAAAGTTAATGCACCAATAGCAAAACTGCGAGATATACCTATTGAGTTTGCACTTTGTATGCTAAGTCGTCCCTCAAATCGATAACCATGTAAGACGGGTACAGAATGTTTGAAAAAGAAATAAATTAAAGTGCTGGCAATCATAGCTACACTACAAACCCAGAAATACCTGGAGAATTTTTCCTTGTCTTTATGGAAAGCGCAACAGAACATTAACACATAGCCAAAAGAAAGAAACATTAAGATTAATTTTTGCAAAGAGTATCGGTCATTAAAGTCACATCGATACGTCAGGTAAATCAACCATGGTGCCCACGCTATTATTGTGAATAGAAATTCGCGGAGAAATTGCTTCTTGTTCCGGGTTTGAAAAAAAAACAAAAGCGCACAAAAAGCGGCGATGACTGATGTAGGCGCAGAATAGAAACCACTGGGGATGCTCATGCGTTGGAGTAATGGTATAAATAATGTTCCAAAATTGTAAAAAAAGAAGAGGGTGGCTGCAAAAAATATTACATACATATTGTATTGTTAGCCTTCTCGTTGATAAAGCTTGCCGCAAGCGTGACAATGCCCTTCATCGTTCAACTTTTCTCCGCATTCACACACCCAACCGATCTGTCGAGCAGGATTCCCTGCCATCAAAGCATAGTCGGGAACATCTTTGGTAACGACAGCACCTGCGCCAATAAAGGCATACTGTCCTATGGTATGACCACAGACGATGGTGCAGTTGGCTCCCAAAGTAGCCCCTTTCTTTACCAGAGTTGGGCGGGCCTGATCCATTTTGGAAATTTCAGCTCTGGGATTAAAGATGTTGGTGAAAACCATGGATGGCCCGCAAAAAACACCATACTCCAAAGTAACCCCTTTGTATATGGATACATTGTTCTGGATTTTGCAATTGTCCCCAATCGTAACATCAGGTCCGATGACAACATTCTGGCCAATATTGCAGCTCTTACCAATTTTTGATCCGGGAAGGACATGGGAAAAGTGCCAGATCTTCGTCCCTTTTCCGATCTGAACACCCTCATCAATATACGATGATTCATGAACAAAATAATCCATATTAGTCGCCTCAAAGTAGAATCTTATGGCCTTGGTCTTGCCAGAAAAGGATGTGAATGGTCAAGATTAATTTTGGGATTAGCATTACGTAATTTATGTGCCAGATTTATTGCATGTCGAGAGTCTTCCATACTGAATCCGCGACCATCAAGGATATCTTTATAGACAGCTGTATGCAGATCAGTAAAACCTTCTGAAAATTCAATTTCTTCGCCATCCACGGTTATTGATCTGAAAGTTGTTTTGCCTCTCCGTTTAGCGTCTTCGGGAACATCATTTCTGTCGACAGAGAGGAACCATCGAACATTTGCCTTTTCTAAATCAAGAAAACCAGACATCTTTTTTTCATCTGAGAAATGTACTTCATAATGTTTAACATCACCAAATATCCACATAAGCATGTCGAAAAAATGTATGCCAATATTTGTGGCAATACCTCCTGATTTATGTATATCTCCTTTCCAAGAAGTGAAATACCACTTACCCCGAGAAGTGATATAAGTTAACTCCACATCAAACTTTTCTTTTCTTGATGTATTACAAACTTTATCTTTTAAAGCAATGATAGTGGGGTGAACTCTAAGCTGCAAGATATTGTATACTCTTCGACCTGATTCATGTTCAATTTCCTGAAGCGCATCCAAATTCCATGGGTTAAGGACAAGCGGTTTTTCACATATGGCATCTGCGCCAATACGCAGGGCAAAACGGATATGGGCATCATGAAGATAATTAGGAGAACATATGCTGACATAATGTATTTTCTGATCTTCGCCTAATCGTCTCAACTTTTCGGCATGACGATCAAAACGCTCAAATTCTGTAAAAAAGGCAACTTCAAAAGAGAAACTGTCGAGAACTCCAACCGAATCTGCAGGATCAAGGGCTGCAATCAAAGAGCTCCCGGTGTCTCTAATGGCTTTCATATGCCGATGAGCGACATAACCGCCAGCGCCGATAAGTGCAAAATTTCTTTTTAATGTAGCTTTTCCCAAGATATTTCCCTCCAATAGAAAATTAATTTTTGCATACTGAATTATAAATTAAAACACATTATATAAGATAACAAATAGATATAATAGAATTTATTGTAGTGCAGTTACATATTTGGATGACGTTCTTCTGTATAAAAGCTGTTCATGGATTTTGGGTTTTGTGGGCATTTCCGGGCATTTCAGGGACGTGTACATTTCAGGGACGCGTACATTTCAGGGACGTTCTAAACATTTAAACTTTCTTATGATTTCCAGGACTCAACAAAAAGCTGTGTTGAGTGTTGTGTTTTGTGTTATTTATTGTTGGCGTTTTGATTTGTGGTTAAAAGAATAAAAAAAGCATTGAAACAGGGGTCATAATACGGATACAAAAGTCGGGATTTTTTCAATACACCTCATCATGCTTTCCTATATCCACAAGAACAATCAAATCTTTCCCGCTATCCGGATCTTTGTCAAATGTGAATACAATGCGACAATCGTACTCGACTTGGCAGGCCCAAAGTCCGATCAATTTTCCATGCAACTTATGAGCCTTAAGTGAAGGATCAAATGGTTCTCTTGAAAGCTTTTCCAGTGCAGAGAAAATCTTCTCCTGTAAAACAGGGTCTTTTCGCGTAGCTTTTTTAAACCCCCTACGAAATCCATTTGACCATGATAGAGTATACATCAATCTTTCAAGAGATCCTTTTTTAAATCTTCCACTGTCCCGAAGTGCGCTCTCTTTTCTTTGACAGCTTGCAACGCTTCCTTTGCATTGGCTGCAATTTCATCACGCCTCTCTTCGGCAACCCGCATTCTAAGTATCTCAAGTAGTTCCTCACGATCATCAAATGGAAGTGACTCCACAGCATCGATAGCCTTTTGAAAAGATGTTTCTTGATGGGAAATCATATTTTCCTCTGTAATCCTTTTTCAGTAAATACTTATTATATAAAAACCTTAACGATTTTTATGATATTTTAAATCAACCTGTTTGTCAACATTCAGCAAAAACGAAAAACTGCGGGACAGTTTTGGGGACGTTCTAAACATTTAAACTTTCTTATGATTTCCAGGACTAAACGGAAGATTGGATTGAGTGTTGTGTCATAAAAAGGGTTAAAGGTGCAAGGAAGTAATAGATCAGACGAGTGCCATTTTGGGAGCACAAAGGCGCGAAGAGGTAACGCCTCTGGTCATACACACCCAAGATAACCACAGATCTTTTCTCTGACAATATTGAAGATTGCGTTCTTAAGACTTCCGTAATGCCTTACTATTAACGATCCACTCAGGGTAAAGAGCTCTTGTCACAGCGAATCCAGCTCTTGCGAGGTAAATTCCCGATGCTCATTGAGGCATTATCAATTGCTATCGTGTATTCAGGTGTGGGCACCGAAGTCACAGCAACGCATATAAAGTCTCCATGCCGATCCGGCTGAGTTATTACCAAGACAGGACGTCTTTTCTCCGTTTTCAGATCCGAATATGGAAAAGGAATACCCACTATGTTGCCGGGGCTAGAACTTATTCCAGACATCATCTTCTTTGTTTTCCCAAATCCGTTTCATTACCGGCACCTGAGCCTTTTTCATGTCTTCAACACAAATATCCTGTTGAGCATGAATACGCTTGATAAATTCGAGTACCTCTCTTGCCAACGGCTCCGGAAGATCCCTAGCCTTTTCACAAATTTTATCTGCCACATTCATGCTTCACCATTTATCAATTTATTCGAATTTTGTTTTAAATTATGACACAACCCATCACTGTAGTCAATATTAGGTTTTGAGTTATGAAAGCGGCGGAAACAAACTGTGTGCAATAGCGAGACGTTCTAAACATTCAAACTTTCTTATGATTTCCGGGATTCATGGTGTTCCACAAAATTTAGTTCGATGGATGTCTCGGTATCACTCGTTTGCAGTGTCATCATTAAAAAGTTTTTTGACAGGATTAACAGGATGGACAGGATGTTGCCGGCCGGCTGGAAGCCGGTCAGGCAATAAGCCATCGCCTGATGTCAGACCGGACCGACTTGAGGTATCATATATTGATATAAACCATGAACATTGTGTTGTGTTTTGGGTTTTGCATTTTGTGTTTTGTGCTTACTGTTCATAGTTGAAACTATCCGGAAAGCTGGGAAGCGTTTGCTCCGGAGCAATTAATTATTTTCATATTTATAGGCAGGAGCGAGTTTTATTTCCTTTATATGCTTAAAATGCCTTGTATTGCGTGTAAGCAGTGGAAGGTTTTTGGCCCATGCCGTGGCGGCTATGACGTAGTCCGGCATTGAAGCGCGATGCGTTCCATATTTCTCAAGCAGCATCATATATTTATTGTTTATATCGCTATCAATTTTCAAGACCTTAATTTTCGATAATATATCGTTAATTTTTTTCTTTTCGGAAGAACTTAATCCAGGCTTAATGAGGAGTTCCTTTTTGCTGAGGATTGAACAATAGATTTCAATGGAGTCGGAGAAAAATATCTCCCTGGCTGGTTTTATTCTTTTCAAAAAGTCGATAAGAATATCCGTATCGACTAAGAGTCTGACTTTTGCCATTCCATAAGCTCTTGGATGAAATTTTTCGCTGACCTACTTCGTTTTGACTCTTTTGATCTCAACTCTCTCACATATTCGGCACTATCTGATATCTGTGTATAAGAAAACCCTGCTTGTTTTGCCTTAAGAAACTGCCCGAAAGCTATCAACTGCTGGATTTTTTCTTCTGTCAACTCTTTGGTTAAATCATTTATCTGTTTTTTATAATTTACTGCTGTTCTCATAAAAACTCCTATGGGTAAAGAACATTTTTGAATTTTTATAAATATTTTAATGTAAATTAATAATTGTGTCAAGTCCGATTGGGAGACATTCTAACTATTTAAACTTTCTTATGATTTTCAGGACTAAACGGAAAATTGTATTGAGTTTCGTGTTATAAAAAGAGTTCACGATTCAAGGTTCAAGGGGGCGAAGGTTCCCGGATTCAATTGGAATGATGAATAGCTACAACCAAAATATCTCATGATGTCCCAAGTTATAGAGTTGGGGAGGCTCCGCGAGCTCACCCTAAAGGGCTCGCTCACCTCCCCAACATCTATAATTTGGAAAGGTACCAGTTATAAAGAATCAAATGTTCGGAAAAGAAAAATAACGATAAACCAAACCGGTGATTTTTTCAAAATGTCTGTCCATTGTAACCAGCTCAGCACCATACTCCATTGTTTGAGCGGCAATCCATATATCATTACTTGGAATCGGTGTGCCCTGCCGTTTTAACTGCATTGCTATCCTCGAATATCGGTCTGCGGTAACATCTCCAATCTGTATTTCCTCAACTGCTTCATGGTTAATGAAGCGCTTAAGTTCGATCATATTCTCCTGGAATCTATTGCCGTTAAGAAAACCAAACATCAATTCCCCCAATACAATCGGAGAAATAAAAATATTTTCCGCTTGAACAAGATATTCGACAATCTCAGAATTGCCCATTTTAAATCCAACATAGCCGTTTGTATCCAGCAAAAGCTTCATTACCACATTGTCTCGTCAATTTGCTCAAAAAACTTTATTGAATCCATAAATGATAGAGCATCTTCACGATTCCATCCACCTGCAAATTGTATAAGTGATTCCGCTCTATGTTTATTTTTATTATTTTGAAATTTTTGACGAATAATCTCAGAGATAACATTATTTATAGATTGCCGTCTATCTTTTGCAATTTTTCTAATTTCTTTTTCAATTTCAGGGTCTATTCCCCTTATGGTTATCTGACTCATGAATCTCTCCTTACATCATTTTGATTCATATTATGATTCGTCAGGCCATATGTCAAGTTTAAATTATTTTATGCAAAGAGTTCACAGTTTAAGGTTTTGAGTGTTGAGTTATGAAATCTGTATAAAGTCAAAGCACGTCTTGGGCCAAATTTTATTTGTTTTATATCTTCTCGTAAGATATGCAGGTGCGACTGATTCCTTCTTCAAGTCCTGTTTTCGCCTCCCATCCCATAGCAGTCAGCTTCGAAACATCCAGCAGCTTTCTCAATGTGCCGTCCGGCTTTGTGTGATCAAATCTCAATTCGCCCTTATATCCTGCAATTTTTTTGATCAGTTCGGCCAGTTCTTTAATGGTAAGATCTTTGCCAACTCCTATATTGACGATTTCTCCTTCATTATAGTTCTGCATTAGAAAAACACAGGCGTCCGCAAGATCGTCCATATAAAGGAATTCACGCCGCGGTGTTCCTGTGCCCCATATTTCCACAAAAGGTATATTTTCAGCTTTAGCCTCGGAGAATTTTCGTATAAGCGCAGGAAGAACATGGGAATTATGCAGGTCATAGTTATCGCCGGGACCGTAAAGATTGGTCGGCATTACGGAAATATAATTTGTTCCGTATTGGCGGTTGTAAGCCTGACACATTTTAATGCCTGCTATCTTGGCAACTGCATAGGGTTCGTTTGTAGTCTCAAGATATCCGGAAAGCAGATATTCTTCTTTCATCGGCTGTGGGCAATTTTTGGGATAAATGCATGAGCTTCCAAGAAATAACAGTTTCTTTACACCAAATAAATAAGATGAGTGAATAATATTAGTCTGAATCATCAGATTGTCATAAATGAAATCGGCAGGATAGGTATTGTTTGCATATATGCCGCCTACTTTCGCAGCTGCCAGAAATACATATTCGGGCCTGTTGTCTTTAAAGAAAGTCTTCACATCAGCCTGCTTTTTCAAATCAAGATCGCTGCTGGCGCACATAATCAGGTTGGAATAATTTTCTGACTTCAACCTTCTTGTAATTGCCGAACCTACAAGCCCATTGTGTCCGGCAATATAAATTATTGATGATTTATTCATGATAGCAAAATGTTTTAAACCCTTTCTTCTTGCAAAGTAAATCCCGCTCGGCTTCACATAAATCTTCTCTCACCATCTCGGAAACGAGTTCATCAAAGCTTACCTTTGTACTCCAACCAAGCTTTTCTTTGGCTTTTTTAGGATCTCCAAGCAGTGTCTCTACTTCAGTAGGACGAAAATACCTCGGATCGACTTCCACCAGTATTTCGCCGGTACTTTCTTTAATCCCTTTTTCATCAATGCCTTTTCCTGCCCAAACAATGATAATACCTATTTTACGGAAAGCCGTTTCCACAAACTCCCGGACAGAGTGCTGTTCGCCCGTTGCAATCACATAGTCATCCGGAACGTTTTGCTGAAGTATAAGCCACTGGGCCTCGACATAATCTTTTGCATGACCCCAGTCACGCAGCGAATCAAGATTGCCAAGAAAAATTTTTTTTTGAAGCCCCAGCTTGATTCGGGCAACGGCGCGGGTTATTTTCCGTGTCACGAATGTCTCACCTCGCAACGGAGACTCATGGTTGAACAAAATACCGTTGCAGGCAAAATAACCATAGGCTTCGCGGTAGTTGACCGTAATCCAGTAAGCATAGAGTTTTGCCGCAGCATAAGGACTTCTGGGATAAAAAGGTGTGCTTTCTCTTTGAGGCACTTCCTGCACCTTTCCATATAGCTCGGAAGTTGACGCCTGATAGAATCGCGTCCGCTTCTCCATTCCAAGTATGCGAATGGCTTCCAAAATGCGCAGTGTACCTAAGCCATCGGCGTTTGCAGTGTATTCCGGCGTTTCAAAAGATACCTGAACATGACTTTGAGCTGCAAGATTATATATTTCATCGGGCTGAACTTCCTGTATGATACGGATCAGATTGGTTGAATCGGTGAGATCGCCGTAATGAAGTACAAAGCTCATCCGGCCCTCGTGAGGGTCCTGGTATAAATGATCAATTCTATCGGTATTAAAAAGTGATGCTCTGCGTTTAATTCCGTGTACTATATATCCTTTCTCAATCAGAAACTCTGCGAGATATGCTCCATCCTGTCCTGTAATGCCGGTAATAAGTGCTTTCTTCATGATAAATCTTTCTTTTTGTTGAGGTAATTTAATAAGTCTATCAGGCTAAAATCTCTTCGGTCTTCTCCCGCATAAGGTGCTCATCAGCCCTGGCGTCAACATTAAGCCTCACTACCGGCTCTGTATTTGAACAACGAAGATTGAAGCGCTCGGGACGCCACCGGCATTGTTTACTATATCCATCGTATTCCAGGTAGAACGCGGATCATGTATAATCCGTTCGCCAAGGTGTTTTGCAAGCATAGCAGATGATAGAAGTCCGACAATATAATATCCTTCAATAAAAATACCATTTTCGTCAAACAGAAAACAGCGATCAAAATCACCATCCCATGCAATCCCTATATCCGCCTGATTTTATCTTACCGCAGCAATCGTTGAAGCACGATTTTCGGGCAGCAAAGGATTTGGTATGCCGTTTGGAAAGTGTCCATCCGGATTATGATTTATTTTGACAAACAAAACAGGAAGATGCTGTTCAAGCAGATCAATAATTCTGCCGGTGCAACCATTGCCGGAGTTGACTACGATTTTAAGCGGTTTCAGGTTGGATATGTCCACATACCCAAGCATATGGGAACATATGCAGACTCAATGTTCAAGTGACAGGGAATCGGCAAGTAATGCACTTGTAAGACGGATATCACGGCCCACAACAACTCCGGATGGCTTCAGAAATTCAGCATATGCCCTTCCGATACGATATGCGATATCCCCGTTAAGATCGTCAGGCACTCTGCCGCGGATATCGTAAGCCTTAAAGCAGTTCAAATCTAAAGTATTATTCTCTTTCATAATATACCTGTTTAGCTACAGCCTGTAAAAGGTTGATAAATCAGAAACCATATTATTTTTATATATTCCAGGTAAATATACTTTAAGTTACGATTATTTCTTATCAGTGAAAGCATATTACCGGATGCATCCGAATATCTGCTCGAAACAAATGTCAGCATGAACCCGTCCCGACTTTTCCTTCCTTGCCAAGCAGGAAATAATATTTCATGGAAAACCCTGACTGCAATTATTCTGATCCTTAGCATATGGTGAGGCGAACTGACGAAGATAGCCGATTTAAGATGAAGTTGTTTCATCATTTCCCTGGCAATCAGTATTTCCAGATGGGTGTCTTCAAATCTTTCCGAGCGCTTTTTTATGATCCCGCTTATAAATTGAAGATTGATGGGTACCGGAACCAATATGCTCATACCTCCGGGCTTCGCTGAAGCATATTGTTTAGTTTGTCCAATAAAATCCGTTTTTGCAGGATGAGATCGGTTCAGCAGCGGTTTGTCAGATGTTTTTACCATCTGAAATACCTGATAATTGTTAGGGATAAGCAGAAACCTGGCATATCCTTCTTCTAATAATTGGTATGCTTCCTGCTGCCTGTTTTTAAAATCAGGACCGGCAAAAAGTATAATTGCATCGGATTTGACCGGACGGTTCGTATAAACCAGAATCTGAGGGAAAAATAGAACAAGAAATACAATACTCAAACCAATAATAAATGCCATATAAGTTTTTCGTGGTTTCATTTCCCATTTGTCGGGACCTTAGATTTTATTCAGATCGCCCGTAAATATCATCCATGCGTTCGATATCGTCTTCACGCAAATATCGACCGGATTGTATCTCAATCAATTCCAGCGGTATTTTACCGGGATTTTCCAAAAGGTCATTCCAATCCGATTCAAGGGCAATAATAACTCCGCAGGATGTTTTTTCCATTATCGCGTAATCTATGGAATCGCTCGGGCAGGCAGCAAATGATTCAATATCCAGTCGATAGAAATCAAGATCGCTTCGTCGATTTAATTTATCATTGAATCTTTGCCAAACTTCCTTCTTCATTCAGCAGAATCTCAACCGTCGCCTTTTCGCGTAACTTTCCAGCCTGCTGATCTGCTTCCCGCTTTGCTTTTTCTTCATGGAGAAACTGTCTTATTTTCTCTTTGACATCTTCATACGAAAGCACGGTTTCAGGTTTTTTGTCCGTGGCTTTAAAAATATGAAAACCATTGTCGGTCTCAACAATGTTACTCAGTTCGCCGGTTTTCAGCTTGAAAACCGCATCTTCGAGTTTATTATCAAGTTGTCCCATTTTGATATAACCAAGGTCCCCGCCTTTTGTTTTTGTGGGCCCGTCCGAATGTTCTCCCGCAATGACAGCAAAATCCTTCCCTTGTTTAATATCCTTCAGTATCTGCTCGGCTTTGCGACGCTCCTCCTGTTTACGGGGGGCGTCCCATTTCGGATCAGTCCGGATAAAGATATGGCTGACACGCACCTGAAGCGGTTGTTTAAAAAGCTCGATGCGGCCCTGGTAGTACTCGATGATATCATTGTCTGACACGCTTGTCTTTTCAGCAAGACGTCCAATATATTGCTGAAGCACATTATTTTTCAGCAGACGAGATCTGAGCATCTCCGGAGATATGTTACGCCTGTTTAATGCATTCTTATAATCCGTCTCGCTCTTGAATTGCCCTATCAAAGTTTTAATTTCTTTGTCGATACTTTTTTCATCGGGTTTGATTCCGGATTTCAGGCTTTCCTGATAAAGAATCTCCTGGCGGATCAGGCTTTCCAATACATCTTTTTGAACAGATTTTACCTTGCTCACGGTAAGAGGTTTTCCATATCCCAGTATGGCTTTTTGAATCTTTATAATCTCTTCATCAAGCTCTTCCCTGTAAACAGGCATGCCGTTGACTACTGCCGCTTTTTCATCCAACGGCGGCTTTTTTACTTCAGCCTGTGCTGATGAGATTACTGCTATTAAGCTGATAATTATAGCTGATATCCTGAATCCCGATATCCTGCTCATGCTCATTTTACCCCCTGTTAATTTTTTATTTTATGCTATCCAAGTTTCAATAATATTTTCTTGGCATTATCCTTACCTGCAAAAGCTCTGTGGTTGTTTATAGCCGAATTTAAATGTTCTTTTGCTTTTTCAAAATTGCCAAGCTTTTGATATATCATTCCAAGATGATAATTGATCTCAGGAATCAGATCGCCTTTATCTTCTATTTTAATTAATATATTAAGTGCTTTATCGTATTGCGCCTTGTGATAATAAATCCATGATGCCGTATCCATTACACTCGGCGATTCTTTATATTTTTCAATCAATGGCAGAATGAGACTTTCTGCTTTGTCAAGATTTTCCTTTGTTGGTTCGTATTCGGCATAATAATAGGCAAGATTGTTTGAAGCAAGAATATGACCCGGGTATTTCTTTAATACTTCTTCGTAGATTTGCCTGCTTTTTTTAATATCGCCTTTTTTCTCATAAAGACCGGCTGTCAAAATAGCATATCCCGGATTATCAGGATTATTACTGCGAAGTTTTTCATATTTTAAAATTGCCTGATCAATAGCTCCCTGCGACATTTCAAAATTTGCATAGGCCATAAGCACTTCCCGGCTATCCGGATTTATAGTTAAAGCGGTTTCAAAACTGTTTCTTGCCGCTTCAGGATCTTTTTTCAATACATAAAGCTGACCCAGCATAAGCCTGAAAGCCGTATTTTTAGGACTTATCCCAACTTGTTTAAAACATCTTGCCAATGCTTCATCAAGTTTCTTTTCATTTAGCTTAATTTTTATAATCATATTCATAGCAGGGAAATAATCAGGATTCACAGAAAGTGATTTTTCAAAATATTTTACTGCTTCTTTATAATTATTTTCCGCCGCATGCATAACCCCCATCTTATAATTTGCCGTTACCGATCCAGGATCATGTTTTATAACTTCTTCATAATATGATATTGCTTTGCGCTGATTCTTTGATAAAATCTCAAGATCTCCCATCATGACAAGAGCTTCAATATCATCAGGATTTTTTTTAAGTATTATTTGCATCTGTTCCTTTGCCATATCAATTTTATTGGTCCTTTGATAGATATTTGCAAGACCGAATCGGGCTGAACGCAGAGTATCGTTTTGTACAAGCAGTTTTTTATAAATGTCTTCGGCTATGGCAGGTTCACCGTTTAAATAATGCACCATCGCAAGTTTTGAAGACATATCGGTATTTCCCGGTTGCTCACCTATAACCGCTCTATAAGCTGCAATTGCGCCGGGAAAATCTCTTTTAGAAACAAGAATATCTCCTTTCAGGGTATGGGCACCAATATCTTTTGTGTTTTCTTTTATTATCTCATTGATCAGAACCAGCGCTTGATCTATCTTCTGCTCCTGAGCTAAAATTATAGCCTTGAATAGTTTGGCTTTTAAGAAATCCGGACCGGTTCGAGTCTTTTTCATAAAACTGTCCAAAAGGTTTACAGCTTCTTCTTCTTTACTTTCAGATAGTTTTATTTTTGCAAGAACCTCATAAGGAAGATAAGCTTCAGGTAAATCATTTACAGACCGGTTAAGCACCGCAACCATCTGCTCTTCTCTTTTTTGTTTTTCATAAAATTGAGCAAGTGAAATACGATATTTAACTTGCTCAGGATATTTTGCAATAAGATCCTTAATTACTTTTTCCGCTTCATCCACTCGTCCGGTACGTGAAAAAAATCCTGCCAGAATCAATTGGACACTGCCATCTTCTTTTTCCTGGCCGATGAAGTATCTGTATTCCTTTTCTGCCTCTTCATATTTCTTTTCGCCCTCCAGTATTCCGGCCAATAGCAGACGCCCCCGTTTATTTTCCGGATTCTGAGCCAATAAGCTTCTCATTATATCGGCGACTCCTGCAATGTCTTTTTGTATTCTTTTAATTGCCGCCAACATAAAATATGCTTCTTCTTTTTTGGGATTACTGTTGATGATTTGTTTTAAAACGGTTTCAGATTCGGTTAATTTACCATCAGCCATTAACAGACCTGCTTTCAATAATAAAGCGTCAGGATAATCCGGCTTTTTGCTGATTACCAGTTCAAGCTTTTCGTTGGCCTTGTCTTTTAATTTTGCAAGCAAATATATATTACCAAGCTGAATTTGAGCATCCAGCAACTCCGGGTCCAGCTCCACCGCCTTGGAAAAATCTCCGAAGGCTTTCCGGAATTCCGTTGCTTTAATTTCTATCATTCCAAGCATATAATAAGCCTGCGCAAATTTGGGGTCTATTTGCAGTGCATTTTTAAATTCCAATCCTGCCTTTATATAATCACTGTTTTCATAAAGCTTTTTGCCTTTATTGAAATATTTCATCTTTTTTTCTTCAGGGCCGCTGCATGCAAGCATACAAAATATGAACGGGATCAATAAAAATAATGCGGCAACTCTTTTATTCATTTTAGAATTCTCCATTTTATTACAACAAACCTCTTATGCAAATTATCACCATAGATACTGCAGTTGCGCTGCTCAACCATTTTAATCTACTTCTAAGTTCACCTATCAATACTTCATAACCGAACATTAAAATAATAATTTTCATAACAATAAACCCAGCCTGCATGACTTTAACACCCGGAAGGTTAGGAACAACAATTGCAATAAACAATATTAAAAAATCGGTAGGATTTATCTTGAATCCCTTTTTGCGTCTTGTGCTTTTAAGCGTCATTACAATTGATATCAGCATCAGAATATAAAGCGTATGATAAATTATTGTGATTTCACCATTCATCCATTGAGACTTGTTATTTTGGCCAAGATAAATAAGATAAGGTATGCTGAAATAAATTACTATTCTTAATATATTAGCAAGCCATTGTTCCTTGAACCACAACACCCAGGAAACACAAGCAGCTAAAGAAATTGCCACCAGCGAAAATTGAAGGGGTATTTTAGCAGGTGTTAATGATGCAATAATCAATAATACCGGCAATCCGTATTTTATAACTCCAAAAAATATCTTTATAAAAAATTGGCTGTCTTTTAATTTTCTAAGCTTACCTTTAATAACGACATCAATCAGGTCGTATCTTTTCAGAATAATATTATTCTTTTCAGCAATATTAAAACCTGCAAGCACCACAATAGAAAATGCTGAATAAAGCAGCAGCACAACTATAGCGGAATAATATTTTAAATAAAGCGCAGCAGATATAAGAAATGTTTGCAGAACATATATGCTGAATACTGCTTCACTATGATACAATCCAAGTTTCATAAGTTTATGGTGAAAATGATTTTTATCCGCCGCAAAAGGAGGCCTGCCGTTTCTGACACGTTCCACCATCACAGTTAAAGTATCAAGGACAGGAAATCCGAGAATAATAAGCGGTAATATAGGTGTAAGAGCCGTGTGTCCCTGAGTAATCGCCAATGATAATGTTATTGCCAGAAAGCCTAACAACTGACTTCCGGCATCTCCCATAAATACTTCGGCAGGGAAAGTGTTAAATCGTAAAAAACCGAAAATGG
The DNA here is from genome assembly GCF_051233685.1 of Desulfobacterium sp. N47. Lineage (NCBI taxonomy): Bacteria > Pseudomonadati > Thermodesulfobacteriota > Desulfobacteria > Desulfobacterales > Desulfobacteriaceae > Desulfobacterium > Desulfobacterium sp. N47. The sequence goes on along the minus strand of NZ_JBAMMY010000297.1, from coordinate 5,555 downwards.
CACCGCTAACAGACATTGAAATGATTAATACGGCTTGATTTTCCACACGGAATGCCAGGTAGCCTATACAGATGAAACTAAGAAGAGTAATACCACCTGCCAGTCCGTCGAGACCATCAGATAAATTAATTGCATTTGTTACACCTACAATTACAAACAAAGTCAATAAGATCGATGGAATTTCCGGAATAATGAAACCTTCGGGTAAAAGCATGCCAAGTGAACGGATTTTTATACCACCATAAAGTATGATAACCAATGCAGCCGCAATTTGTGAAATGAATTTTATTTTATAATTCAGATCTCTTGTATCATCAATAAAGCCTTCGGTAACCACAATTGCGCAACCTATTAAAATTGATGCTAAAGAGTTATCCAAAGGAAGCCATGCAATAAAGGGAATAAATATACCCAAAGCCATACCGATTCCACCGATTTTAGGGATTGGATAAGTATGGATCTTTCTGGGATTAGGAATATCTACTGCATTTACTTTCTGAGCAATACTTTTTAACAACTGCACTGCTACAATTGTTGTCAGCATGGAAAATAAACACAGTAAAAAATAAATAGTATTATTAGAACTTTGCACAAACTTACTTTTTTTCTTTTGACTTGTTAAGAACAGTGCCGATTACTTGTTTACCCTGCAAAAGCTCAATAGCTTTTTTAACATCAGCTGCAGATGTTTTTTCCGATTCTACCACAAGCAAAATTCCGTCAACATATCCTGAAAGTATTAGTGGGTCAGCACTTGTCAAAAGACTTGAACAGTCAAAAATAATAATACGATCCTGATAACGGCTTTTTACTTCCCTGGCAAGAGCTTCCATTCTGGGAGAGTCAAGAAGTTCGGAAGAATTTACTAGTGAAGAACCACCGGGCATAATCACCATCTTATCAATGCCGGGATTGATCAATATATCATCGATTCCGGAATCACCAAGCAGATATTTATCCAATCCTGCGCAGCCGGTTATGCCCATAAATTTATGCACAGATGGATTACGCAGATTTGCGTCTATCAACAATACTGTCCGGTCGAGTTTGAATGATATACTGACTGCCATATTAATTGCGATAGTAGTTTTTCCTTCTTTCGGGTTAGGACTTGTTATAAGAAGTGAATTACCTCCGATTGCTTCAAGTTTGTTTAACACCTGAGTGTATAGTATCCTCATCTGGTCGCAAACATTATCTTCCTGAAATAATGAAACAATCTTGCGCTTTTTTAACATGTTGGTATCAATCTCTATTTTTTTGGTATTTGTATAAACAGGATTGACTTCACATCTTTTGTAATTTGTTTGATCGGATACCCCGGAAGAAATGGGACTCTTTTCTTCCACTTTATTATTTTTTGCAGTTTCACCCATCATGCTCATTTTTTTCCCTATAAGTATGGCGGCTGGGTGTAAAACCCGGCCCTGCATCATTCTTCATAGACAGCATTTTATATGCAGCCGCTGATGCACCATATAGTTTTTAAAATATCATAATTTTATTTACTACCCTCTGTATTTTGATCCACAATATATCAAGAGGCATATAGAAGATAGAAATAAGAAACAATCCCAGAGCAATCACAGCAGCAATTGCCAGAGCAGCTCCGATAGATTTCAGACGCCGTGCTTTTAATTCTTCCGGACTTGTCATCATGGAGATTTCAGCTAAAACGGGCAGTCCTGTAATACTACCCAGTTGGCCTATATCCTTGACCGATGTATCAAAAGCTTCCAGTAAAGCCAAAAGTCCGAAACCGGCTCCAAAAGACATAAAAAGACTGATAAGCAAAATTGCAACCCGATTAGGTTTATACGGTTTTTCAGGATACTGCGCCGGATCTACTATTGTAAAACGTTCACCCCGCTGACTTTCTTCCATCCCCTGTGCAACTTTTGCTTCCATATATTTATTCATCAGTTCCGTGTATTTTCTCTTTGCGTTTTCATAATCACTCATCAACGCCATATATTCTTTCTCTACAAGAGGCGCCTGAGCCAGGCGTTTTTCATAGTCCGCAATTTTTTCTTTCAGTTCCTTTTGCTGCTCTTTAATGTTCCGAATTTCCGCTTCACTTGAAATAATCTGAGTTTTTATGTTGATATAAGCCGGGTTATCCGGTTTTTCCTCCTGTATATCAATTTTTGCTATTTCCTCCGGATGAGAGATTACTTCGGCTGAAAGAGCTTTTACTTCTTTTGAAAGGTTTATTACATCAGGATGTTTAGAACCCAGTTTACTTTGCATCAAAGCCAGTTTTGTCTCAAGATCTTCGAGCTTCTTTATTTTTTCAACTGAATCATCTTTGATATCGACCTGTGCCTCAAGCTCAGCTATTTCCTTTTTCAAGCGCTTGATATCAGGATGTTTTACAGAAAGAAGGCTTTGTTTGCCTATTAAATCCAGACGAAGGTACTTCAGCCGCTCGGTTGGATTCATGACCGTTTTACCTTCCGCCGTCAAAATGGGAGTTAAAGGATCAACATTGCTGAGCTGTCCTTCAAGAAGAATTTTTCTGTCCTTCAATGTATTTAACTGATCAGCAATCTGATCAAAGTTCCGGTTCAACGCCGCCAGGTTTTGAAGGTTCAAAGCGCTATATTCAGGCAGTTCATTTAAATGGATATTCTTAAAGTGGCTTATCTTGCTTTGATACCCATCTATTTCAGCCTTAAGGTTGTTTATCTCCTGCTGAAAAAATGCGGCTGTATCTGATGCGCTCTGTTCCCGCGTTTTCAGATTTTCCTCAAGATACAAAGAAGCCAAAACATTGGCAACTTTTTGCACAGTTGCAGGATTTTTCCCTTCATAGGAAAGCGTAAATGCAATTGTAGCCGCAGTAGGACGCCCGGTTCGCTTGTCTATAACCTCGGCGCTGATCGTATCAAACTTTATATCATCACGCATCTCCTCTACAATTTCTTCTGTAGTATAGTGTTCCCTCATTTCTTTGTATAGGTCGAACCTGTTAATGATTTCAAGCAAGCGTGACCTGCTCATAATTCTCTGGGTAATCGTCTGAAGCCTTTCCTCTACATAACTTGTAATTGTAGTCATTACATATTCCGGCGGAATTTGTTGGCCTTCTATAAGTATGGTCGATTTAGACCTGTATATTGACGGCGGAATAAAGGCTATCGCACATCCGATAAAAATAAGCAGAGAAAAAGCGGCTGCAAAAGTTTTCCATCTTCGCCTGATAATTCTTTTGATAGTTTTATAATCTATCGTTGTTTCCTGCATAATATTGAAATCCGTTCGTTACTATAATTTATCCGGAAAATTAAATGTTAACCCTATCCATATACGATTCCGGTCATATCCGGAATTGTTTGAAGCATTCATATCTTTATGAAGCGCATAGCTGTTTCCCAACTGCAGATTATAATTCTCCGTTAACCGGTAATTCAGCACAGGCATTATATTAAGATGCCTTGAATCTTCTTCTTTTGAATTGGGATCATCAGACTTATTTGAATAGACTTCTGTTTTTAATTGCACATTAAGCCGTTCACTCAAGCGCATGGTATATTCAAAATATCCCTTGGTTGTGGTGATTGGGTATCCATTAGCGCTGTATCCCAAATCATAGTTAAACCCCAGTAGTATCGAATATATTTCTCCGGTTTTTTCAACGGAAATATCTGCCAAACCATTTATATTGTGATCGCTTTCCTCAACCTTTATTATTATCGGACGCAAGTAAGGATACGGCAATCTGAAATCACGAACGTCACCCATGTGTATATCATATTTATAAAGGCTTTCCGTATAGCGCCCTCCCAGAAAAGCACTCATTGAAAGGGTCCGGGTAAACATATGATTCCAGCCTAAATAAACGCCATAGTTATCGATATCGTTTACATCGGAACAGTATTTCTCATAGTAGGGTTTTACTGTTATAACGTTTTTTAAATCAGGCAATTGCTTTATATAGTTTAAGGTAACAGTATCATGTTTATAATCGACGGATTTTCCGTCATAATATGTTTCCTGGTGTTTAAAATCCATTCCTAAGCTTGAATCTTCATTTATATTATAAGTAAGTCCGCCGGTGCCTGTATATCTTTTTCTGTTTTGGCGCGTTGTTATGATTCCTGTTTCCTGAAGTTCGGATTCAAGGGTTGTATCCTTAAGATAAGATAAATCGGCATTAAATCTGAAGCGCTCATTCAATAAGGCCTTGCCTCCGAATTCAAAATTAATATTCTCGGTTTCATCATATGTTTTTGAAGCATAACGCTGGAAATCAATACTTCCTTTTGAATGCAATCCGATTCTTTCAGTCGCATAATCATATGTTAATGATGGCATAATACTGATCAGAAAGTCATCTTCAATAGAATGACTTCTGAAACCCACATTGTCATCATACTCATTTTTTAAATAAATTGAAGGAACTATAGTCATATCAGCAGCAAAACTTTTGAGTGTACAGCAGATAATCAGAAGAAATATGAATGCTATTTTTAATCTCACCAAGAGATGTTTCAAGAATGACAAATTGTTATGCAATTGTCTCACGGAACCACTACTACATCGCCTCTATTCAATACAATATTTTGTTCAAGACTCTCGCCTTTTTCCACTTCTTTGTAATTAAACTTAAGCTTGATAGTTTTAGTACCGTTTAATCTTAGAATTAAAATGTTTTCTTTGTCGGCAAAAGGATTAAGCCCTCCCGCCATCGATAAAATCTGCATTACATTTGTGTTACCGACAATTGCAAACTGCCCCGGAGTATTTACTTTACCGATTACATAGACACGATTACTGACTGATTTTAATAATATCACAGTTACAGTTGGATCAGGGATAAATTCGCCTATCTTTTTTTCAACGGTATCTCTTAGCATAGTGACGGTCATTCCTGCTGTATTAACATCTCCCATTAAAGGAAAAGAAATTATACCGTCAGGGGGAATTTCCATCTGTTTGTTCAAAGCTTCGTCTTTCCAAACCGATATTTCAATCACATCTCCGGCAGAAAGCCGGTACCTGTCGTTTTGATTAACAAGAATAAGCCGGGGCTTGCTGATCTCTTCACATATTGCCGTACGAACAAGCATAAATTGAAAAAGTAAAAAAACAGTTTGCAATAATACTATTCTTGTTAATACCTTTTTGTTTTTAAAGATTTTGTAATGCATATTATTTAACTTTCTAAAAGTTGAAGAATGCCGGACTTTAATCAAGTTCAAGGAATGTGAGATTTGAATATATTTACTGCCATAGTTATCTTAATGCAAAATCCGAGACTGATACAGTCACTGAACTAAAAACTTTAGCAGTAACCGGTTAAAAGTTACAGCTCCGCTCTTTCGATTACAAGACCAAAGCTTTGCAAGATTGTTTCGGATCTACTCGGAAGAAACCAAATTCAGCATCTCAGAACCTTGATATCATTTTCGTTGAGTTATAGTCAAGAGTTGTGTATGGAATAATTAGGCGGCGATCCATTTTTTTTCAATTCCATTCACAAATTTGACTCCTTTAATTACTTCAGCCAATCGTTCAGGGCAGTGGAGACGTAACCATCTTTTCTCAGCGCA